>CAZLYG010000118.1:0-12209 GCA_964563075.1 uncultured Steroidobacteraceae bacterium
CACCGCTGATTTCCAGCTCCACAACAGCCTGTTCCTGGTGGCGCACTTCCACAACACAATCATCCCGGGAGTCCTGTTCGGCCTGTTTGCCGGCTACACGTACTGGTTCCCGAAGGCTTTCGGCTTCGTGCTCGATGAGCGTTTGGGCAAGTGGGCGTTCTGGTTATGGCTCATCGGCTTCTGGGTCGCGTGGGCGCCAGGCTACGTGGTCGGCCTGGAGGGGATGACGCGACGCCTGCAGCACTATGACGACCCGCAATGGTATCCATGGCTGTTGGTCGCGGGTGTCGGCGTGCTGATCATTCTCGCAGGCATTGTCGCTCAGATCGCCCAGCTCGTGGTTTCCTTCCGGACCCGGGAGCAACGGCGCGACCGCACCGGCGATCCGTGGAATGGGCGCAGCCTCGAGTGGGCAACCGCCTCGCCGCCCCCCATATTCAACTTTGCCATTTTGCCGAACGTCACGGACCACGAGCCTTACTGGGATATCAAGCAGAAGGCCCTGCAACAACAGCAGCTCGTGACCCCCGAGCCCGACTATGCACCTATAGAGATGCCGCGCAACAGCCCGACGGGGTTCGTCACCGCAGCGGTGGCCACCATCACGGGCTTTGCGCTGATCTGGCACATCTGGTGGATGGCGATCCTCGGACTCGTCGGGGCGTACGTGATTTTCGTGGTGTTTGCCTGGCGCGACCATCCCGAGTTCGTCATCCCTGCCGATGAGGTGGCGCGCATGGACCGGGCGAATCGCGAGGCTCGCGCACAGCACCTCCGGGAGCTGGTCCGATGAGCACGGACGTATTTCGCGCGCCGCCAGACCCTTATCACCTCGGGCACCACCCGGCCGCTCCTGGCGCGCCTCCTGAGGCGACGGGCCATGGTGCTGGTGGCCCGGCGCCCAAGCGCATCGTCGTCGGCTACGGATTCTGGATCTTCCTCCTCTCGGATGTGATCATCTTCGCGAGCTTCTTCGCCGCGTATGCGGTGTTGTTCAAGAGCACCGCCGGCGGGCCGTCGGCGCAACAGCTCTACGATCTGCGCAATACCGCGCTCGAAACCGTGTTTCTGCTGACGTCGACCTTCACTTGCGGACTGGCGAGCATCGCGGTCGGCGAGCGCAGCCAGAAATGGACACAGATCGCACTGCTGTGCACCGGGCTCCTCGGCGCCGCCTTCCTCACGCTGGAGGTGCGCGAATTCGCAAGCTTCATCGCACGTGGCGCGGGTCCCAGCCGCAGCGCCTTTCTATCCTCGTTCTTCACGCTCGTCGGCTGCCACGGCGTGCACGTGACCGCCGGCCTCCTCTGGCTCGGCACGATGATGGCCCAGTTCTACGCCAAGGGTTTCCGCACCGATATTCGCCACCGCTTCCTGTGCTTCACGCTTTTCTGGCACGCGCTGGACATCATCTGGGTCGCGATCTTCAGCCTGGTCTATCTGGTCGGAACACTGCCCCCGGAATTTCTCCCATGAGCGACGAATCCAACGGCCGCATGCCGGAATACGATGCGGGATCCTACGTCGGCGAGGACCGCCCACCCGGCTCGCCACCCGATGCGGAGGCGCATCCGTTGCGTCGCGAGGTCGGCGGCTACGTCACCGGCTTCGCGCTGGCAATTGTGCTCACCATCGCCTCGTTCTGGGTGACCGGCACCAATTTCATCTACGGCCCGGCGCTCGCCGTCGCCCTGCTGGTTCTGGCCGTTGCCCAGATGGGGATCCATCTGGTTTTCTTCCTGCACATCACCACCGATCCTGACAATACCAACAACGTCATGGCGCTCGCCTTTGGCGTACTCATCGTCTGCCTCGTGGTGTTCGGCTCGATCTGGGTCATGACACACATGAATCAGAACATGATGCACATACCGATGGAGCGGCTGCTGCAGATGCAACCCTGAGCAGCGATCCCACAACGCTCAGCTGCGCCCATCGGGAAACAACGCGAAGCGGCCGGCGAGAATACCAACGGCGGCCGCAACAGCCGACCCGAGCAGGACGGCGGACTTTCCGGCCATCGTCAGGACGGGATCGATAAAGGCGAGATTGGTCAGGAACAGGGACATCGTGAAGCCGATTCCTCCGAGGCATCCCACCAGCAGAAGTTCACGCCAGGTGAGATCGCCGGAGACCTCCCCCAGGCCGCTGCGGGTGGTCGCCCACGTGAACACGGTTATTCCCAGCGGCTTGCCGATCACGAGGGCCATGGCGATCGCCCAGGTGAGCGCCGTCGCCGCGGGGAGCGCGGGCGCGAGGCTGTCGAATGCAATGCCCGCATTCGACAGCGCGAACAGGGGCATGATGCCGAACGCAACCCAGGGATGGAGTGCTCGTTGCACCCCCTGTGCCGGTGAGAGCACCCCATCGGTTGCAGACCCCGAGCGGCGCCGGCGAACGCTGCGAGTGCCGCTGGGCGTCAGCAGGCCCAGAATCACGCCTGCGAGTGTCGGGTGCACTCCCGCCTGCAACAGTCCCAGCCACAGGATCACTGCGGGCACGAAATAGACAACCGCGGCGCGCACCCGCACACGATGCAACAGCAGCACCAGTGCGACGCCAACAGCGCCTACCAGAAGTCCTGCTGTGCGTATCTCCGCCGAGTAAAAGAAGGCAATCACCAGAACAGCGGCGACGTCATCGATAACCGCAAGCGCCAGCAGCAACACGCGCGCCGACGGGGATACCCTGCTGCCGAGCAGTGTCAGAACGCCGACGGCAAAGGCAATGTCGGTCGCGGTAGGGATGGCCCATCCGCGGCCCAGTCCGTGCGGCGCCGCAATAGCCAGATAGAGAAGGGCCGGCGTAATCACCCCGCCGGCGGCGGCCATGACAGGCACGATGGCCCGTTTGCGGGTACTGAGCTCCCCATGGTGGATCTCGGTGCGTATCTCGAGGCCCACCACCAGGAAAAAGATAGTCATCAGCCCGTCGTTCACCACCAGCCGCAGCGTCGTTCGCCAGGCGTGGTGAGCGAAGCCCCACTCCAGAGGCGATTGCCACAACAGCTCGTAGCTCGCCCGCCAGGGTGAGTTGGCCCACGCAAGCGCCGTAGCGGTTGCACACAGCAGCACGATGCCGCTGGCGGCTTCGATGCGAAAGAAGTTTTCGATGGATCGCCACGCTCGCCAGGAGCGTCGCGACATGGCCTGGGAAGGATCAGTCGGCACTGCAACGGGTCACCGGCGTGGGCGGCCCGACCCACGCATTGCCTGCTCGCCGCCAGATGCGGCGAACACCCGCTTGCTCGATTCTCAGCGGGAGTGTGGCGCAGACCGACCCGGCTTGTCGAGTCTATCCAGCAGATCCGTGGAGGCCACCTCCCGCGGTTCCCGGCTCCCCTCCTGCCGATCTCTCAGCACGGTCGCGTTCGCGCTCCACCATGCCAACAGGGTGATCGCAATGCCGACCGCCACGCTGTTCCACATTGCCGGCTCGCCGGCGGCGTAGCCGAAAATCCACGGCGATGCGATGGTCCACAGCCCGAGAACGAGATTCACACGAGCCAGGGCCGGGCCCACCAGCGCGCTCAGGCGGTTGACCGCAATGATGAACACCACAACTCCCGCTGCCACGCTGTTCCAACCCGCGCTGCTCACGGCGTAGTTGAATATCCAAGGTGAAGCTACCAGCCAGCACCCCAGCAGCAGATTGATGCCGCTGGCGGTCTTGGCCTGTGTCGTAAAATCAGCGGTTGCCATGACAACCTCCATTCCTCATCACTACATTCATGGACAACCAGGCTCATGACAGGTTGACATTGCGCATGCGCACGATGGCGAGTCAGCTCACCGCGCGCGCGTGCAGATGACACGGCAACGACAGCATGAAGCGGGCTCCCTGTCCTGGCTTCGACTCGACCGAAAGCTGGCCGCCGTGCAGTTCGGCGATCCGCTTGGCGAGAAACAGCCCGAGTCCCAATCCGCCGCTGCCCGCTCTGCTCGTCGTGTGCCGCTCAAAGATGTGCGGCAGAATCTCCGCGGGCACTCCCGGGCCCTCGTCGATGACCTGCACGAGAGCGTATTCACGGTCGTTCTGGGTCTGCGTGGCCATCGTGACAGTGACCGCTCCGCCTTGGGGCGACTGTTCGACGGCGTTTGCGATGAGGTTGTCGATGCATTGCCGCAGCCGCACGGCGTCAGCGACGACCAGAATCTGTCCGGTGCTCTGCAAGCGCACATCGACTCTCGTTTGTGGCCGCGCGAGCGCCCGGGCGCTCTCCTGGACAAGGTCGACCAGATCGAGCAGGACGGGATCCATGCGAAACAATCCCTGGTCCAGGCGCGTGACATCCAGAAGATGACCCACGAGCGTGCGCAGCTGCGCCACTGACTTGAAGATCGTCTCGATTTCAGCCAACAGCGCCTCCGAGCCGGAGTCTCGGGCAGCCATCATCCTCACCGCATGCAGGCGCAGCTCTATCGGCGCGAGATAGTTGCGCACATCGTGAGCGACGACTGCCACCAGCTCGTCGGCCACGGCTCGCCGACTCTGCTCCATCGAGTTGCGGCGCATTTCCTCGGCGAGCTCCGCTCGGTGTGCGAGCACGCCGGTCCAGCGCACCAGGGTTTCGGCACGCTCCACATCCTCGGGGGAGAATCGGTTGGACGCGAGCGAGGCGACCATCACCATGCCGCGACGCTTGCCGGCAATCTCGAACGGAACGCCGACCTTGGAGCGTATTCCCAGACCTTCCTTGATACCCCGCAGCTCTTCCGTATCGCTCTGCAGATCCCCGGTGCTGAAAGTCTGTCCGGTCTTGTAGACCCAGACGACCCGCCCCCCATTGGCAATGGGCAGCACTTCCAGACCGAGCTTGCGCTGCAATGCCGACAACGGCTGGCTGCTGCTGCTGATCGCGCTCAGCGAGTCGCGTGAGGAGTCATACAGAAACACATCGACCTTGTCCGCATGGAGGCTTTCGGCGATCAGATCCGCCGCCTGGATCAGGGTAGTCTTCAGATCTCCAGTCGGAATCTGCAGCAACCGCTCGAGTGTGCCGAGCAAGTCTTGGGGGGATGACTCCATGGCAGTCCGTCCGCAACCGCTATGCCCAGCGCAGCGCAGCCCAGTCCCGCCGTCGCCTCAGGTGCGAAGCTCGAGGCGCCGCGCTACCCTTGCGTCTCCGCTGTGCAGAAACACGAGGCTGCAGACCGAAGCGCACTGCAACGATGAAGGGCAAGATCTGCGTCATCACCGGGGGAACGGACGGCATCGGCAAGGCCGCCGCAGAGGCTCTCGCGTTGGCAGGAGCGAAGCTGCTGATCCAGGGGCGCGACCCGCGGAAAGGCGCGCGGGCTGTCAGAGAGATCCAGACGCGCAGCCAGAATCCGGCGATCGAATTCCTGCCAGCGGATTTCAGCTCACTCACTGACGTGCGGCGGCTCGCCGCCGGCATCGTGGAGCGCTGCCCGCGTATCGATGTGCTCATCAATAACGCCGGTGGCATGTTCAGTCAGCGCAAGTTGTCTCACGAAGGCTATGAGATGACCTTCGCGGTCAATCACCTTGCCCCTTTCCTGCTGACCCACCTGCTCCGCGGTGCGCTGCAGGGCGAGGCGCGCATCGTGACCACCTCCTCCGCAGCCCACCAGCGGGCCGTCCTGGATTTCGATGACCTGCAGGCGACTCGCGGGTATTCGGCTATGCGGGCCTACGGCGCCTCCAAGCTGGCGAACATTCTCTTCACACGTGCTCTCGCGAAGCGTCTGGCGGGCACCTCTGTGACGGCTACGTGCCTGCATCCGGGGTTCGTGCGGACGAGCTTCGGACGCGACATTCCAACGGTGGGCCGAAGTATTTTCCGCCTGATCTCGCTGTTCGCCCGCTCACCGGAAAAAGGCGCCGAGACGCTGGTCTATCTGGCAGCTTCACCGCAGGTGCAGGGCGCATCCGGCGGCTACTACTTCGACTGCAAGCTGAGGACGCCTGCGGCGGCGGCTCAGGATGACGCGGCCGCAGAGCGACTGTGGAGCGTGAGCGAAAATCTGGCCGGCGTGACCTGAGGGGAAGTCACCGCAGCGTAGCCCACCGCTCGAGCGACGGCGGCACGCGCGCCGTTCCCGGGCCGGCTCAGTGTCTCCCGCCCAGGAGCGAGGGCGTCTCGAGCCGCTTCGTGAACGAGACGACCTGCAGAAGGAAGTCCTTGTCGCTCTCCAGGCGGCGCAGCTGCCTCAGGTCCTCCTCCAGGCGCGCGGGATCGCTGGAGTGATAAATCAGGCGCTTGTTCTCGGTAGCGCGTGGCGACACGTAGTCGAGAAAGATGCGCCGGCGCTCATCGGAATACCGATCGAGCACGGCCTCGCCCACCTCCCCTTGGATCACCGCCGCGAGCGCCTCGTAGAGCGCGAAGATATCGAACAGACCCGAGGTGAGTCCGAGCCCGCCGGTCGGATTGGTGACGTGCGCGGCGTCGCCGGCCAGTACGACGCGTCCCACGCGAAAGCGCTCCGCTGCGCGCTGATGCATGCGGTACGGGGAATGCATCGCCAACCGATACTCCTGCGGGCGCGACAGGATCGCCTGGAAGTACTGCGGCATGCGCTGCAGCACGCCCTCCTCCGCAAGCGCGGCGTGTTCGCAGTACGTGCAGCGCCAGAGACCTTCGTTATCGAGCTTGGCAATGATGGCCCCATATTGCGGGTCGATCATCAGCGTCGAGCGAGCGTACCCGTCGCGCTCGAAATCGTAGTAGATGTTCGTCGCGACGAAGCGCTCCGGCCAGGTCATGCCATCGAAATGCAAGCCGACGGCATGGCGCACGCGGCTACCGGCGCCGTCTGCACCAATAACCCATCCGCAGCGGAATTCGCGCATGCCCTCAGTCGTCTGCGCCCTGACGGTGACGCCACTCTGATCCTGCTCGAGATCGGTGAAGCGCGTATTCCAGTGCACCGAGAAGTTGGGCATCCGCTGCAGGTGATGCAGCGCAAGCTCCGCCAGCTTGTTCTGCCCCAGGTGGATGTTGTAAGGATAGCGTGTGATCGCGGACAACGGCTCGAGTGTGAAGGCGATCCTCTCGCCCGTCCTGAACACCAGGTAATGATAGTCCTGCTTGGGGAATCCCACCGAGCGGGCCTCCTCGAGCAGGCCGAGCCGCTCCAGACCTTCCAGCACCGACCAGTGATAGACCGCGGCGCGCGGGGAGTCGACGATATGGGGCTCGCACTCGATCAGCGTGACCTGGATGCCTGAGCGCGCCAGCCCCAGGGCCCCGAGAAGGCCGACGGGGCCCGCACCGACAACCAGAACTTCGCATTCCTTCATGGCGGCAGCTCGGCAGTGCACTCAGGACGACCAGCCGGCGCTCGCCTCGTGCGCGCCGAGCTCCGGCTCACTCAGATTCAACTGCGCGGGCTCATCTCGGAAGCGGATCGCGGAGGCCAGATGGCGTCGGCCCTGCGCATCCTTCAGGAGCATGCCGCGTGCAAGGAGTTGCGGATCTTCGAGCGCTTCGGGGAGCGTCTTCAGAGGTGCGTAGCAGACATCGAGCCCGGCCAGCCACGCGTCCCACTCGTCACGTGTCCTGCTGGCAAAGGTTTCCCTGAGGAACGCGCACAGCGGCTCCTGATGAGGTCCGGGTCCCTGCTCGTTCAGCGCCACGAGGTCCGGACGGCCCAATGCCTCGAGCAGGGCCCGCGCGAATTTCCTCTCCTGGCCGGCCAGAACGACGTGCCGGCCATCGCGAGTGGCATAGATCTGATAGAACGCGGAACCCCCTGTGGTGCGCTCGTTCCGGGCGATGGGCTGCCTGTTCTCGGCCAGCGTCGGGCCGAGAATGTTGGGAAGGGCCGCTACCATCGCCTCGTGCATCGAGATATCCAGATAGTCGCCTTTGCCGGTGACCCCACGCCGGCACAAAGCCATCAGCACGCCCGCCAGTGCCTGCAGCGCCGCCACGAAGTCCGCCACAGGGATCCCGGGAATCGCCGGTTCAGCGTCGTTGCCCAGTGTCATGCTCAACAGACCGCTGAGGGCCGCGACGGCAAGGTCATGAGCGGGACGGGTCCGATAGGGGCCCGTCTGACCGAAGGCGCTGAGCGAGCAGTACACGATGCGCGGGTTACGCGCGCTCACCACCTCGTAGCCAACACCGAGACGGTCGACGACACCGGGACGGAATGTCTCCACGAACACATCGGCGCCGTCGCACAGTCTCAGCAGACTCTCCCGCTGCGCGGGGTCCTTCAGATTCAGCACGACACTCTTCTTACCCCGATTGAGGCTGCGGAAGAACACGGTGCTGGGCCCATCGGCGAGGCCGATCTGGCGCGCGGGATCACCCTCGGGGTCCTCGATCTTGATCACCTCCGCGCCGTGATCCGCCAGCGCCTGCGTGAGGTACGGCCCAGGGAGAAACCTCGACAGGTCGATGACGCGCAGGCCTTCGAGCTTCATGGTCCCGCCTCTTCCGTCGGTGGCCGCAGCAGCTCGGCATTGTCCGCACCCAGGGGCGAGCACACGCGCGATGGCAGACGTCGCCCGTCGATCTTCAGCGGGTTCCTCAACACGCGCAACTGCTCCTTTGCCCGGTGACTCACGCTGTGGATCATGCCGCTCGCGGCGACAAACTCGCTGTCCAGAGCCGTGTCCACATCGAGCACCGGCGCGGCGGGAAGTCGACCCGCGCCCAGGTCCGCGAGGATCATCGTCCCATAGGGACCTGCCCCGAACTGCTCCAGCGACAGGATACGTGTGCCGGACAGCGGCCGGAGCGTGCTCATGTCACCGGATTTCGCTTGATCCATTGCCGGGCGATGAGGATGCGCATCATCTCGTTGGTGCCCTCGCCGATGCAGGTGAGCGGCGCATCCCGATAGAGCCGCTCGATGTGATATTCCTTTGAATACCCGTACGCCCCATGGATGCGCATGGACTCGGTCGCGTTCTCCAGCGCCGCCTCGGAGGCAAAGTACTTCGCCATGCCGGCCTGCAGATCGCAGCGTTCGCCCCGATCGAAGGCTGCGGCTGCATCGAGCGTCAGCAGGCGCGCCGCGCGCGCCCGGGTGGCCATCTCTCCAAGCTTCAGCTGGATGGCCTGATGCTCGCAGATCGCCTTACCGAAAGTGACACGTACCTGCGCGTATTGCGTCGCCAGCTGCAGCGCGCCTTCGGCGATTCCAACCCCACGCGCTGCCACATTGATGCGTCCGAGCTCGAGCCCGCCGGTGGCCTGGTAGAAGCCCTGTCCCTCCACCTCGCCGATCAGATAGTCGGCGGGCACCCGGTAATCCTGGAAAACCAACTCGGCGGAATCGAGCGACTTGTAACCGAGCTTGTCGAACTTCTTGCCGACGGTGAGGCCGGCTTGCTTGGGGGCGATGAACAGGCTCATCCCCTTGTGGCGCGGCTGCGCTTCGGTGTCGGTCTTCACCAGCAGCGCGAAGCAGGACCCTTCGATGCCGTTGCTGATCCAGGTCTTGGTGCCGTTGATGACGTAGTGATCGCCATCGCGGCGCGCCGTCATGCGAATACCCTGCAGATCCGTCCCAGCATCCGGTTCCGTGAGCGCCAGCCCGCCGCGAATCTCCCCGCTCGCCAGCTGCGGAAGCCACGCGCGCTTCTGCCGCTCGGTACCGAATTTCTCGATCGCCAGCGCCAGCATCAGATGCGAGTTGAAAATGCCGGTGATCGCCATCCAGACCGAGGAGATGTGCATCACCAGCTGCGCATACGTCGTCGCCGGCAGACCCAGGCCGCCGTACTGCGCGCCTACGGTCGCGCCGAACAAGCCCAGTTCCTTCATCTGCTCGACCAGCACCTGCGGATAGCGGTCGGCGTGATCGTATTCGAGGACCCGTGGCTTGACCTCTCTGTCCACCCATCGCTCGATGGCCTGCAGCAGCTGCTGCTCTTCATCGGTATCGAGCGCCACGGTGCCTGCTCCCGCGATCAAAAGGTCCGGACAAGATATTCACAGCGATTTACACTGTCAATTTGCGCAGCGCCGCGCGATTGCGGCGTGTACCCTTGTTGGCGGGCTGCAGGCGCACCATGTCTGAATTTAATCTCACGCGCCTCGAGAAGGTCATCTCGGGCCCAGGCTCGGTCGACGCTCTGGGCGCCGAGCTCGACGTCCGTGGCGTATCTCGCGCGGTCATCGTCACAGGGACTTCGCTCGGCCGATCTCACCTGCTTACACGCGTGAAGGATGCTCTTGGGTCTCGCTGCGTCGGCGTGAGCAGCCTGGCGGCCGAGCACGCGCCGGCCGGCGCCGTTCGAGGTATCGCAAACCTGCTCAGCGAGCGGCAAGCGAATGCGATCGTCAGCTTCGGTGGTGGCAGTGCCATCGACAGCGCCAAAGTGGCCGCGGCCTCACTCATGAATGCGCGTGACATGACGCTCGAGGGAGGTCGGCTGGATCTGAAGCAGGCATTCGCGCCGCGAGGTGAGCCCGGGCCAGTGCACATCGCGATCCCTACGACGCTCTCGGCCGGAGCCTTTACCCCGGGCGGCGGCGTTACGGATGAAGCAAGCCATGTCAAACGCGCGGTTCTCGATGCTCGACTGCAACCGTGCGTGGTGATCCACGATCCGCAGCTGTGCACACAGACTCCGGACGCACTTTGGGTCAGCACGGGAATTCGCGTTCTCGATCACGCGATTGAGACGCTCTATTCCAAACGTGCCCACGTGCTCTCGAGCGCACTCGCATTCAGCGCGATCCGGATGATCGTCGAGCACCTCCCCTCTTCACGCGCCGCGGACAGCTCCTCTTTCGCGCACCGCACGCAGTGCCTGGATGCCGCATGGCTGTCTCTCTATGGCGCCTTCAACACGGGACTGGGACTGTCGCATGCGCTCGGGCACCAGATAGGGCCCGCATTGGGCGTGCCGCACGGCGTTACCTCCTGCCTGTGCCTGGTACCCGCTATGCGCTTCATCGCTCGAAGCTCTCCGGCGAGCTTCGAGCCGATCGCCGAGGCGCTCAGAGTGCCGTGGACAGAGCCGCGGTCGAGTGCGCTGGCGTGCGCCGATGAAGTTAGGAGATTCATTGGCCAGTTCGAGGTGCCCACACGCTTGCAGCAGCTCAACGTGAGTGCCGAGCGCTGCGTTGCGCTCGCGCAAGCCGTATTCGATGAGGTGATTCTGTTTGACGCCATGCGCGAGCCGGTAACCGTGCAGCAGATTCGCGAGCTGCTGCGGGAAATCCATGACGGCACGCCCGCATGAATCACACTCTTCTGAGCGGCGTGCGTGTGATCGAGAGCTCCGCCTTCGTGGCCGCGCCGCTGGCGGGCCTTACGCTCGCCCAATTTGGCGCAGACGTCATTCGCGTCGATCCGATTGGCGGTGGCATCGACTATGGACGGCTGCCGCTGATGCCGAGCGGTCGCAGCCTGTACTGGACAGGACTCAACAAGAGCAAGCGCTCGGTGGCGGTCGACTTGCGCCGCCCCGAGGGGCGCGAGCTGATTCAGCAGCTCGCCGCGGCCAGCGGCGTGCTGCTGACGAACATCGCGACCTCCTGGCTGTCACACGCGGTCCTCACGTCACGGCGGCCCGATATCATTACTTGCACCATCTCAGGGAATGCAGACGGCAGTACGGCGCTTGATTACACGGTGAACTGCGCAACCGGTTATCCCACCGTAACCGGCGGGGGCTCGCTCGACGCTCCCGTCAACAATGTCGTGCCCGCGTGGGATTTCGCATGCGGCTACCAGGCGGCGTTCGCAATCCTCGCTGCGCTCGAGATGCGACGGCGCACCGGCCAAGGATCGGAGCTGAAAATTGCGCTCTCGGACGTCGCGTTCTGCGCACTGTCGCACCTGGGCATCCTGACAGAAGCGGAGCTGCTGGGACGCGAGCGCCCCTCGATCGGCAACGACATCTACGGGGCGTTCGGCCGGGACTTCGGCACTGGCGACGGGCGCCGCATCATGGTTGCCGCGATCTCCTCGGCACAATGGGCAGCGCTGATCCGAGCCTGCGATGCGGCGCCTCAGATCGCGGAGTTGGAATCGCGCCTGGGCCTCACGTTCGCCAAAGAGGGCGATCGTTACGAGGCCCGCGAGAGTATTGCAGCCGTGATCGCCCCATGGTGCGCCGCTCGCACTCTCGCAGAGATCGCCCGAGTGTTCGACGAGCACCGCGTGTGCTGGGGACTGTATCGCACGGTCAGGGACCTGCTCGCCAACGATCCGCGTGTTTCACATGCCGCGGAGGTGTTCGAGCAGATCGACTCGCCAGGCGTTGGCCGACACCTT
>CAZLYG010000119.1:0-1725 GCA_964563075.1 uncultured Steroidobacteraceae bacterium
CGCGCAGAGCCTGGGCGCTCGCCTCTGCGTCCTGCCAATAGCCGAGCATCACGTTGGGCCCGCGCACGCGGATCTCGCCGACCTCCATCGCAGCAGCTTTGTGGCCCGCGCGCACGATCTCGATCTCGACGTCGGCAATCGGAATGCCCACCGAGCCCGGCTTCTCGGCAAGACACTCCGGCGGCAGATAGGTGATGCGCGCTGTTGCTTCCGTTTGCCCGTACATCAAGAACAGGCGTGCGTCGGGTAGCTCCTGCTGCAACAACGAGCTCAAGGCGCGCGGCATTGCACCTCCGGCTTGCGTGATATAACGCAGAGAGCGCAGATCGAAATCCCGCAGACGAGCTCTCGCGCGGAGAACGCTGAATGTCGAGGCGACGCCGGCCAGCCCCGTAATCGACTCATCGCGGATCCTCTGCAGGATGTTCCGCGGGGAGGCCAGCGAGTCCTCGATGATGAGGTGCGCTCCGCACACAAGATGGCTGTTGAGCACGGAGTTGCCATAGGCGAAGTGGGTTGGCAGCAGACACAGTCCGCGGTCGGCGGCTGTCAAGCCCAGATAGCCTGCGATCGCCTGGGCGTTCGACAGCAGATTGCGGTGACTCAACAGGACGCCCTTCGGGCGGCCCGTGCTGCCGGAGGTGAAGAATATCGCCGCGGGCTCATCGGCCTCGAGTGGTGTCGGCTCCGCCCGACTCGACACCCGGACCAGATCGATGAACGATGCCACGGAGTCCGGCCCCACGTGCCGTGGAATCTGCATGATGTCCACGCCATATTCCGCTGCATCGGCGCTCACGGCCGCCCACTCCGGGTGCGCCGGGTCGCCACAGAGCAGGCTGGCCCCGCAGTGGCGAATCTGCTGAGTGAGTGTGCGCCGCTTTTCCTGCGTGTCGAGCGGCACGGCCACCCGTGCAGCGGCCATCGCACCGTAATAGATCGCAACGTATTGCGGGGAATTCCCCATAAGAATGGCGACGCGCGAGCCGCGCCGCACACTGCGCGCGCACAGAGCACGTTGCGCAGCGTCGACGGCGCTAGCCAGCTCCCGGTATGTCCAAGCCGTGTCACGTGTCGCCAATGCCGGCGCTCCGGGCGCGGCGCGGACAGCGGACTCGAGCGCGTGGATGAGTGAGGTTGGCATCCGTGCGAAGTGAGAGTGATGAAGGAAGCGCGATGGGCCATCATTTTACAGACGCGCCCTGCGTGGAAAGCTGCACTCTTCACGAGCATGTCACAAATCCAACGGGCACCGAGGGCGCGTAGCGCATCGAGCTGGCGCCTGCAAGCCGCTCACGCGTGACGCCGTTCTCGATTCGGGCGAGCCGAAAGTCCCGGCGCGCCCGCTACCAACACGGACGGTGTCGGCGGGCGCCGACGACGCTACCACGCACACATCACAATTGTTTTTACGCCGTACGGGGCTCGTGTCTGTAACTGCGGACATTTTGCAAAAGCCCTGACTAGACGGTTTACTTCGCCCCGACAGTTGGCGACCCACCCGCGAGGTGGGAGCCTTTCACTTTTCGGGGTGGTCCAAAAATGTTGATTTCGCACTGTGCTGCGCGCAGCGGCTCGCGCGTGCGCGCACGTTTCGCACGCGTTGGAGCTCTCGGACTTCTGATCGCTGGTGGTGCTGGACTGTATTCGCCGGCCCACGCTGCCGCGGTGGTGACCATAGGCGGAGCGCAGGTCACGAGCGTGCCGGCCGCCAAGTACTACAAT
>CAZLYG010000119.1:1735-12183 GCA_964563075.1 uncultured Steroidobacteraceae bacterium
AGCCTTGGGCCAACGATTCGCAGCACAGGACGCTGCGGTTCTCCATCGCCAACAAGCCCTCGTGGGCGGGTTTCGACCCGACCTACGGGCGCCTGTACGGCAGTCCGATCCCGGCCAACGTGGGAACCTACAGTGACATCGTCATCTCCGTGTCGGATGGAGAGTACACGGCCACCCTGCCGGCGTTCGCAGTCACGGTGACGCCGCTGGCCGACCCGGGACCGGTGATCAGCGGTACTCCGGCGGCAACGGCCACCGTCGGCAAGGCCTACTCGTTTCAGCCGCAGGCCAACGACTCCTACGGGCTGAGGATCGGCTTTCAGGTCAGCAACAAGCCCGCCTGGCTCACATTGAACAATGCGACAGGCCAGCTCTCGGGCACGCCGCGGGCCGGTGATGTCGGCACGTATTCCTCGATCGTCGAGTCGGTGAGCGACGGATACAAGAGCGCCAGGCTGCAAGCGTTCACCCTGACGGTGACGGGGGTTGCGGGGTCATCCAACGCAGGGGTGGTGACCATAGGTGGATCGCCGGTCACCAGCGTCCCCGCGGCCAAATACTACAACTTCCAGCCCTCGGCGAGCGACTCGCAGCACAGGACGCTGCGGTTCTCCGTCGCCAACAAGCCGTCCTGGGCCGGTTTCGACCCGACCTACGGTCGCCTGTACGGCAGTCCGATCCCGGCCAATGCAGGTACTTACAGCAACGTCATCATCTCCGCGTCGGACGGACAGTACACGGCCAGCCTGCCGGCATTCTCGATCACGGTGACGCCGCTGGCCGATTCGGGTCCGGTGATCAGTGGCACTCCGCCGGCGAGCGCGGCCGTCGGCAAGGCGTATGTCTTTCAGCCCGCGGCAAGTGATTCCTACGGCCTGCGGATCGGGTTCCAGGTCACCAACAAGCCCGCATGGCTCACGCTGAACACTGCGACGGGCCAGCTCTCGGGCACGCCCGACGCCACTGATGTCGGCACGTATCCCTCGATCGTCGAGTCAGTGAGCGATGGATACAAGAGCGCCACGCTGCCGGCGTTTACTCTGACAGTGGCGGACGCCGCGGGAGCGCCCACTGTAGTAGCTCCAGTAGCCGCCATTATCCTGCAGTGGCAGCCGCCATCGGTGAATACAGACGACTCGCCTCTCACCGACCTCGCCGGGTACCACGTCTACTACGGCACGTCCGCGCAGTCCCTGAGCTCCATGATCACCGTCGCGAGCCCGGGCATCTCGAGCTATGTGGTCGAGAGCCTGGCACCAGGCACGTGGTACTTTGCAGTGGCCGGCTACAACTCCGAGGGAGTGGAAGGCGATCGGTCCGCCGTGGCGAGCCGATCCGTACAGTAGAGGCGCGCTCAACACAGGCGTGGGCGGCGGAGAGCCGCCCCGCCTGCCGCCGCAGCGCTCTTACTGGCTGCGGCCAATCACGGGCATCTCTATCGCGCTGGCCTGCTTGGGCGTGTGCCAGATCCGCTGCGTTGCCTTGATGTAGTCCCCGGGCTTCGCAAACATGATGTTGGGTACGTAGCGTTGCGGGTTGCGGTCGTAGAGGGGAAACCAGCTCGACTGGATCTGCACCATGATGCGATGCCCCGGCAGGAAGGTGTGGCTGACGTTCGGCAGCCGCAGCCCATAGGTGAGCACCTTGTTGGCCTGCAGAGGCTGCGGGTTTGCCGGGTCTGCCCGATAACGGCCGCGAAGAATGTCCGCGGAGAGCATCTGCTGATAGCCCCCGAGGCGCGGCTGATCAGGGACCTCGTCGGGCCACACATCAATGACCTTCACGACCCAGTCCGCATCGGTTCCACTCGTGGAGGCAAACAGGTGCGCAATCGGCTCACCCGCCACACGCAACGGAGCTTTCAGTGGCTCCGTCTCGTACACCAGCACGTCGGTGCGGGCCGCTGCATTGCGCTGGTCGTCGACCAGCCATTCGCCCCACGTGGAGTCAGGGGCCTCCGAGTCCAATGTGGGCCGCAGGCGGTAGGGGACCGGCTTGGCCGGATCGGAGACGTACTCGTCGTACTTCTCCCGTGAGGCCGGCGGCGGGTCGAAGCTCAGGCCGCCCCCGGGTTGCAGGTAGAGATTACGCGAGCTCTGCGGGCATCCGGTCGCGCATGAGCGCGGCCACGCGTCGTAGCGGTGCCACTGGTTCACGCCCGTCTCGTACACGAGCACGCGAGGCGTGTCGGGTTTCGGGCCGTCCTTCAGATAGTAGTCGAGAAACGGCTGCATCACGGTTCGGCGGAACC
Organism: uncultured Steroidobacteraceae bacterium; assembly: GCA_964563075.1. GTDB lineage: Bacteria > Pseudomonadota > Gammaproteobacteria > Steroidobacterales > Steroidobacteraceae > 13-2-20CM-66-19. Next base: position 3,987 of record CAZLYG010000119.1, read on the forward strand.
AGGTCGCGGTGTCGCCTTCGAACCGGATCGCGCCGATGCCGCGGCCTTCCCGGCGGCCCTGCCCGTGGTTCCAGGGGCCGAGCACCAGATGAACGAGCTCGCCCCGGGGGTCTTTGCCCGACAGAGCCTTGTAGAGCGCCGGGCCACCGTAGATGTCTTCCTGATCGAACAGTCCGCTGACGATCAGCAGCGGCACCTGCAAAGGCTCGCTGGCGAGCACCCGGTCGACAGCCTGATCCTGCCAGAACGCATCGTAAGCGGGGTGCGCTGCAAGGTCGCGCCAGAATCCCGTCTGATCCAGGCCACGCGATGCAGCCATGGCTCCCGCCGAGCCGGCGCGCAGATATTCATCGTAGGTGTCGCGCGTACCCGACCACCACTTCTCCTCGTTCTTGCGCGTCCCCTCCTGCTCGTAAACGTATGCCAGAGTCCCATCCTGGCGAAAGGCTCCATTGTGGAACCAGTCATCGCCGACCCAGCCATCGACCATCGGGGCAAAGGGCACGGCAGCCTTGAGCGCCGGATGCGGGTGCACGGTCGACATGACGGCCGTGTAGCCCTCGTACGAGCCGCCGAGGGTCGCGACACGCCCGTTGGACTCGGGCACATGCTTGACCAGCCAGTCGATCGTGTCGTAGGTATCCGTGGCGTGATCCACGCTGGTCGGGTTCAGCGGGCCGACGAGCGGGCGCGTCATGACGTAATCGCCCTCGGAGCCGTACTTTCCGCGTACGTCCTGAAACACGATGATGTATCCAGCCGCGACGGCAGTGTCGTCCATCTGCGGCACGACCGCCGCGAGATGCGGGCTGTTGAAGCGCAGCACGCGCTCGGCCGCGTTGTAGGGAGTCCGCGTCATCAGAATCGGCGCATGGCCGGCGCCCTTGGGGATGAGAATGAACGTTTTCAGCTTGACGCCATCCCGCATCGGAATCATTTCCTCGCGCTTCACATAGTCGAAGCTGTCGGTGACCGGCTTGAAGGTCGCTGGCGTGTCGCTGGGCAGGCTCGTTACGGGTATTGCGGCGCACACGAGCCCGGACAGGAGCGCGCCGGCGATGAACAGTGCCGTGGAGCTCAGCTGCCGCGAGGGATTGCACATGCGGGTATCCTCTGCAAATTCGCCGCGGGCGATTCTACGGGACTCGAGAGGTCTTGCATGACTACCCCTTTTTCCGAATCCGATGCGCGGGTCGAGGAACACTATCGGTCGCTGCTCGCCGTGCGCTACACATGGATGATGGGCGGCCTGGAAAGCTGCCTGTCAAGTGCGCGCGAAATGCTGGATAACCTGGGAGCGCTGGTGCCGGGGCCCGGAACGGTTCTGGATCTGGGCTGCGGCCCGGGCTTTCACGCCAGAGCGCTGGCCACTTCAGGCAAACGGGTCATTGCCGTCGACAACAGCGAGGCTCTGTTGCGCGAGCTGGGTGAGGTGTGCGCAGGGCTGGAAGTCGTCCCGGTGCGGGCGGAGTTGTCGGACGTAGAGCGGTTCGCTGCCCTGGGACCCTTCAGCACCGTCCTATGTGTGGGAGATACACTCACGCACTTGCGCAGCCTGTATGTGGTGGACGAATTGGTCGATGACCTGGCGCGCGTACTTTTGCCGGGCGGACTGCTGGTTCTGGAGTTTCGTGAACAACCGAAGGACCTGAGCGCTCAGGATGCCGTGCTTACGCTGCGAGCGGAGCGCGATCGCATCATGCAGTGCGTGTTGCATTTCGAGCCCGAGTGCGTGTGGGTCACCGACGTCGTTCACGAGTGGGCGGACGGGAAGTGGCGCGTCATCAAGAGCAGCTATCCGAAGCTGCGCCTGTCCGCGGCGCGAATCGTAGCGCGGGCGACGGCGGCCGGTTTGCAGGTGCGCTCGGATGCGCTGCGTGCCGGCCGGAGGGTGCTGGTGCTTGCGCGCTGACGTGCCTACCTCTTAATCGGCATTGCCTTCACCCGCGCCGGCGAGTACACACAGCGCCAAGTCGATCGAGGGGCTGCCCGGCGTGGGCGGCCTGGCAACGGGGGAGCTTAGGGATCAGTGAGTTACGACAAGAACGCGCTCGCAGTGATCGGTAGATGGCTTCTGGCGACAGGCGTCGCTGCCCTCCTGGGCGCTTGCGCGCAGTCGGGGCCGCCGCCGGCAATGCCGCCCGCAGAGGTCAACGCGCTGGAGATCCGTCCGGGGGCGATGCAGCTCTCCCTGGAACATGCTGCGCAGCTGCGCGGCATCCGCGAGATCGAGGTGCGTGCGCAGGTATCGGGAATCCTGCTGAAGAAAGCGTATCGCGATGGCGCGCGCGTCCACGCCAACGACCTGCTGTTCCGCATCGATCCTGCGCCTTTCGCCGCCGACGCGGCCCGAGCGCGAGCGGATCTGGCGGTCCAGCAGGCGAATCTGTCGCAGGCGCGCCGCGAGCGCGACCGGATTCTGCAGATATACGACCAGAAGCTGGCCAGCATGCACGACCGCGACACCGCTCTGGCGACATTCGAGGGCGCGGAGGCTTCCGTCGCAGGCGCGCAGGCCGCGCTGCGCAAGGCGGAGTTGGACCTGTCGTACACGGAGGTGCGCGCGCCCATTAGCGGCATCACCAGTCGCGAGGCACGCTCGGAGGGTAGCCTCGTCACGGCGGGGAGCGATTCGAGCCTGCTGACTCGTATCGTTCAGACGGATCAGCTTTTCGTGGACTTCTCGGTGCCCGACAGCGAAGCCGACGGCTTGCGCGCTGCGCTCGCCGGCCCCGAGGCGCAGTCAGTGACCGTTAGGATCGCCGACCTCGGCGGCCGCACGCTGGGCGACCACGCGAAGATCGAGTTCATCGCGCCCAGTGTCGGCAATGACACCGGCACGGTGGACGTCCGTGCGGTCATCGACAACTCCAAGGGAAGCCTGATTCCCGGGCAGGTAGTGCGCGCCATCGTACAGGGTGTCACTCTGACTGGAACTCTGGTCATCCCGAAGCGCGCAGTGATGCACGGTCTGCAGGGTACCTACGTCTGGGTCGTGGGAGCGGACCAGAAGGCTGCAATGCGTCTCGTCACACTGGGCGCGAGCGCAGCCAACAATGTCGCAGTCACGAAGGGGCTCGCGGCAGGCGATCGGGTGGTGGTGGACGGGATCCTGAAGATCCAGCCCGGTGCGGTGGTCAAGGCGGTTCCGGTGAGCCTCGACGAAGATGAGACTCAGGCCGGCAGCGACGGCGACGGGAAAGCCGCCTCGTGATCTCCAACTTCTTCATCGACAGGCCGTTGTTCGCAACGGTGGTGTCGGCCTTCATCGTCATCGCGGGCCTCGCGGCATTTCATTCCCTGCCCGTGGCGATGTATCCGGATATCGCGCCGCCGACGGTCGCCGTCTCCACCGTCTATCCGGGCGCGAGTGCGGACGTGATCGCGGAAACGGTTGCGACCCCACTCGAAGATGCGCTCAATGGCGTCGAGGGCATGCTCTACATGCGCTCGGCGAGTTCCTCCAGCGGCACCATGACCATCTCGATCACCTTCGCGGTCGGCACCGACCCGGAGCTCGCGGTGATCAACACACAGAACCTAGTGCAGAGCGCGCTGCAGCTGCTGCCGGAGGAGGTGCGTCGCCAGGGCGTGACGGTCGCCAAGGCGCTTCCCAACATCATGGAAGTGGTGACGCTGGATTCACCTGACGGCCGTTATGACGACCTGTTCGTCTCCAATTACGCGACCACCAACGTCATCGACGAGCTGCGCCGCATTCCGGGTGTCGGCAACATCCAGGTGTTCGGCGGGCGCGACTACTCGATCCGGGTCTGGTTGCGCCCGGACCGGCTGGCACAATACGGCCTGACCCCCGACAACGTCGCCACCGCGATTCGGGAGCAGAACACGCAGTCGGCCGCGGGCCGCCTCGGCGATGAGCCGATGCCGCAGCGTGTCGATCTGACGCTGAGCGTATCGACCCAGGGACGGCTCTCCGACCCGGCGCAGTTCGAGAAGATCGTGCTCAAGACCGCCGCCAACGGCGAGATCGTGCGCCTTGGGGATGTGGCGCGGGTGGAGCTGGGCGCACGCGACTATCAGTTCACATTGTTCCGCAAGGGCCGCCCGACCGTCGGCGCGGCGATTTCCCTGACGCCGCGCGCCAATGCTCTGCAGGTGGCCACTGCCGTGCACAAGCGCATGGCCGAGCTGGGAGCGAAGTTTCCTGCTGGCCTCGCCTGGGCAATTCCGTACGACACCAGCGAGTACGTGCGCGTGTCGATGCACGAGGTCACGGTCACCTTCATCGAGGCGATGGTGCTCGTGTTCCTGGTCGTGTGGCTGTTCCTGCACAACCTGCGGGCGACGCTGATTCCGACGCTTGCCGTGCCCGTCTCACTGACCGGGACGTTCGCGGGGATGTACCTGCTGGGCTTCTCGATCAACTCGCTCACGCTGTTCGGCATGATCCTGGCGATCGGCATCGTCGTCGACGATGCCATCGTGGTGCTCGAGAACGTCGAGCGACACATGCGTCACGAGCACGTCGATTCCCGCGAGGCGACGCGCCGTGCCATGGCTGAGGTGAGCCGGCCGGTCATCGCCATCGTTCTGGTCCTGAACGCGGTGTTCATTCCCGTTGCGTTCCTGGGCGGGCTGGTCGGTGAGATGTACCGCCAGTTCGCGATCACCATCGCCGTCTCCGTGTCGATCTCGGGGTTCGTGGCTCTGACGCTGACCCCGGCCATGTGCGCGCGCTTCCTGAGGGCGGGAGCTATCGAGCCCAGGGGTCTGTTGCGCCACTTCGATCGTGGGTTCGCCACGCTCACCGGCCGGTACGCCAATGGAGTGGCCTGGGTCATCCGCCATGGGGCGGTGGCGGCCGTAGTCATTGGCGTGATGCTGCTCGTGACCTGGCGCATATCGAGCACCGTGCCCACTGCGCTGGCGCCCGAGGAGGATCAGGGCTACGTCATCTCCATCGCCGCGCTGCCTCCGGCGGCGTCGATCAAGCGCACTGAAGCGGTGCTCGCGCAGCTGGACAAAGCGAGCTTCGCGCAGCCGCAATACCAGGACGATTTCACGATCAGCGGCTTTGACGTGCTTACGAATGCCACACGCACCAACGCCGGGGTGAGCTTCGTGATCCTCAAGGATTGGTCGCAGCGCAAGGGCCGTGCTCTGTCTGCCGACGCCATGGCCGGCGCCATGACGATGGCGGGAGCCCACATCAAGGACGGTTCGGTATTCTCGATTTCCCCGCCGCCGATCCCCGGAATTTCCAACACCGGCGGTTTCGAGGGCTTCGTGCAGGCACGCGAGGGCAATGACTATGCGAAGCTCGAGGCGGCCACGCAGAAACTGATTGCGGCCGCTGCCAAGCGCAAGGAGGTCCTGGGTGTCGGCACCTCGTATTCAGCCCAGGTACCGCGCGTGCAGGTCACGCTGGACGTGGAGAAGGCGAAGCTGCTCGGCATCAGCATGGACGATGTCAACAGCACGTTGCAGAGCACGTTCGGCGCGTTCTACGTCAACGACTTCAATCGTGACGGGCGCGTGTACCGCGTGCAGCTGCAGTCGGAGGCCCGCTTCCGCGCGCACCCGGAGGACCTGCGGGACGTGTATGTGCGCTCGTCCAACAACACGATGATTCCGCTGGCTGCCGTCGCCGAAGTGAAGGAGACGACGGGGCCCGACGTCGTAGAGCGCTTCGACCTGTTCCCCGCCGCGCGCCTGTTCGGCGGGCCCGCGCCCGGATACAGCTCCGGGCAGGCGTTGGCCGCCATGGAGGAAGTGGCTGCGCAGAGCTTGCCTGACGGCTACCAGCTCGCCTGGTCGGGCGAGTCATTCCAGGAGAAGACGAGCGGCCAGAACACTGCAGCGTTGTTTGCGCTCGCCGTGCTCATGGTGTTCCTGATCCTGGCCGCGCAGTACGAGCGACTGACGCTCCCCTTCGCCGTGATTCTGGCCGTCCCCTTCGCCGTGTTCGGCGCTTACCTGGCCGTCTGGTTGCGCGGTATCTATGCGGATCTGTACCTGCAGATCGGGCTGGTGACCCTCGTGGGACTGGCCGCCAAGAACGCGATCCTGATCGTCGAGTTCGCCGCGCACATGCATCGCGACGGCAGAAATCTGACCGAGTCCGCCATCGAGGCCGCGCGCCTGCGGTTCCGCCCGATCGTGATGACTTCGCTCGCCTTCGTGCTTGGCGTGCTGCCGCTTGCCGTCAGTACCGGAGCAGGCGCCGCCAGCCGTCATTCGATCGGCACCGGCGTGATCGGCGGCATGCTGGCGGCGACTTTCATCGCCGTGCTGTTCATTCCGCTGTTCTATGTGTGGAGCGACCAAGCCGGTGTCTGGGTGCGCGGGCTTGGGCGCAAGCAGCCCCCTGAGCAGACTGCCCGCCCGACCGTCTAGCATCCCGTCCGCTGACAAGCTAGCCGTGGGGAGGCTCCGGCGTTTGCCCGTGTGCCCGCGCTGATCGAAGAAGCGTGACGCGTGGCTCAGTTCGCACTGCGATTCTGGGGGCCGCATCGCATCAAGCGCTCGGCGCTTGGGCCGATAAAGGCGCGTGAGCGCCATGTCCTGGAATCCCCTCCCTATTCTCACCTCCCTGTTGCGTCGCACATGGGTGGATGCACGCCGTTATGCCGACGTCCTGGGGCAGGTGGAGGCCGTGAGCCGCCTGTTGCCGGTCATCGAATTTGACCTCCAGGGCAACGTGCTGACGGCCAATGAGAACTTCCGCAAGGCTTCCGGGTATTCGCTGGCCGAGCTGCGCACCCTGCACCATCGCAGCTTCGTCGATGCCGCCGACCGCGATACTCCCGAGTACCGCGCCTTCTGGGAGAAGCTGCGCGCCGGGCAGACACAAACCGCCCAATACAAGCGCATGAACAGGGACGGCACCCCGATCTGGGTGCAGGCCACCTACTTTCCGATCCTCGATCGGCGCGGCAAGCCTTTCAAGGTCGTCAAGCACACGGTCAACGTGACCGAGCAGATGCTCAAGCAGTCCGACGGCCAGGGGCAGCTCGCCGCCATCAGCAAGGCCCAGGCGGTCGCCGAGTTCGCTCTCGATGGCACGCTGCGCACCGCCAATGCCAATTTCCTGGCTCTGACGGGCTATACCCTGGAGGAGCTCCGCGGCCAGCCGCATCGGATGTTCATGGATCCGCTCGAGCGTGAGGGGCCCTGGTACCAGTCGTTGTGGCCAAGGCTGGCACGCGGGGAGTACGACGCCGGACAGTACAGGCTGCTGGCGAAGGGCGGCCGGCAGGTGTGGATTCAGACGAGCTTCAATCCGATCCTGGACATCGAGGGCAAGCCCTTCAAAGTCGTGCAGTATGCGACCGACGTGACCGCGCAGGTCAGGTTCTCCGAACAGCTGCGCGCGGCGGTTGGTGAGACGCAGGGTGTTGTGGCAGCGGCCGTCGACGGGGACCTGACCAGGCGCATCGCCACGGATGACAAGTCCGGCGAGCTCCTCACACTCACGCAAGGTGTCAACACGCTCATCGAGACGATGGCTTCGGTGGTACGGCGTATCAAGGAATCCTCCGAGGAGGTCTTGAGCCGCGCGCAGGAGATTTCCTCCGGCAATGCGAATCTCTCGCAGCGCACCGACGAGCAGGCTTCGAGCCTGGAGGAAACGGCGTCCTCGATGGAGGAGATGTCGGCCGCGGTCCGCCTCACTGCCGACAACGCATCCGAAGCGAACGAGTTGGCAATCGCGGCCTGCGCCCAGGCGGAGAAGGGCGGCGCCGTGGTGGGCTCGGCGATCAACGCGATGCGCGGGATCAACGACGCTTCACGCAAGATTGCCGACATCATAGGTGTCATCGACGAGATAGCCTTCCAGACGAATCTGCTCGCTCTGAATGCGGCGGTGGAAGCCGCGCGCGCAAGTGAGATGGGTCGCGGATTTGCGGTCGTCGCGAGCGAGGTGCGCAGCCTGGCGGGGCGCAGCGCCGCGGCCGCCAAGGAGATCAAGGCACTGATTGAAGACAGTGTCGTCAGGGTCGGGCAGGGCAGCCGGCTGGTCGATGAGTCCGGGGGCACGCTTACCGAGATCGTCGCCGCGGTGAAGAAGGCGACCAGCATCGTCGCGCGCATCGCCGAGTCCAGCCGCGAGCAGTCCCAGGGCATCGAGCAGGTCAATCGCGCTGTCAGCCAGATGGACGAGATGACGCAGCAGAATGCCGCGCTGGTGGAGGAGGCGGCCGCTTCCAGCCAGTCGATCGTCGAGCAGATT
>CAZLYG010000120.1:0-5565 GCA_964563075.1 uncultured Steroidobacteraceae bacterium
ACACCCGAGGTCGATCAGGGGTTCGGCCTCGACAATACGTTGGGCGTCGCTGGGTTCCCGAGCGGCGAGGCGTACAAGGTCGGTGCCAACCAGCCCTACTTCCGGCTGCCGCGCGCATTCATTCGTCAGACCCTCAATCTGGGGGATGAACGGGACAGTGTGCCGGCTGCCCTCTATCAGCTCGCGGGCTCCTCCAGTCCCGATCGCTGGGTGTTCACGGTCGGAAAGTTCGCCGTGACGGACGTGTTCGACACGAACCAGTACGCGCATGACCCGCGCAATGACTTTCTCAACTGGTCAGCTGTGGACGCCGGGCCCTTCGACTACGCGGCCGATGCCTGGGGCTACACCATCGGCTTGGCCGCCGAACGCTATCTCGGCCCCTGGACCTTTCGAACCGGTGTATTCGATCTCTCGAACATCCCGAACAGCGAGACGCTGGAACACGGGCTGCACGAGTTCCAGATCGATGCCGAGCTCGAGCGGCGCTATCAACTCTTCGGGCAAACAGGCCGCGTTCTGATCACCGGATTCGAGAGCCGCGGTCGAATGGGGTTGCTCGATGATGCGATCGCACTGGCGGAGGCGACCGGCTCCACGCCGGACACGGCCGGTGTGCGCACCTACCGCAGTCGATTCGGCCTCAGCCTCGGGATCGAGCAGCCGATCACCGGCAACGTGGGGGTATTCGCTCGGGCCGGCAAGGCAACCGGGAACGTCGAGACCTATGAGTTCACCGACATCGATCGCTCGGTCTCACTCGGCGCCTCGATCAAGGGCGCTGGCTGGCATCGGCCGGACGATGTCTTCGGGCTCATCGGCATCGACAACGCGATCTCAGCCGAGCGCCAGCGATATTTGGACCTGGGCGGTCTGGGCGTTCTCGTAGGCGACGGCAAGCTCCCCCATCCCGGCGCGGAGCAGATCATCGAAACCTACTACAAGGTCGCCGCGTTTTCGTGGCTGCAGCTCACTCTCGATTATCAGTGGGTCAAGAACCCGGCCTACAACAGCGATAGGGGACCCGTGTCGCTGTTTGCTGCCCGCGTTCACCTCCAGTTCTGATTCGAGCATTCGGGGAGACCAGCATGAACAGCTCGAATGACTCCAAACAGATCGAACCGGGCTCTGATACCTGTACCGAGGAGTACCCGCTGACGGGTGACGCCGTGCTGGACGAGGCTCATTTGGGTGACATCTACGGGGCCCTCGGTACGCTGCATCGCGACGATGTCGGGCCGCGTGAATCCTGGAGTCACCGCCTGCGGACGTTGCTCGCGATCCTGGGTCCCGGCCTCATCGTCATGGTCGGGGACAACGATGCCGGCGCATTCAGCACCTACAGTCAGGCGGGACAGAACTACGGCACCGCTCTGCTGTGGACACTGGCGCTGCTCATTCCCGTGTTGTATGTCAATCAGGAGATGGTACTGCGACTGGGCGCGGTGACCCGCGTCGGCCACGCACGCCTGATTCTCGAACGCTTTGGGAAGTTCTGGGGCGCTTTCAGTGTCATCGACCTGTTCCTGCTCAACGCCCTGACGATCGTCACCGAGTTCATCGGTGTGAGCCTGGGCCTTGGGTTTCTGGGACTGTCGAGGCCATGGGGTGTGATCGCGGCGGCGCTCCTGGTCATGCTAGCCGTCAGCACCGGCAACTTTCGTCGCTTCGAGCGTTTCGCACTGCTGCTGGTGGTGGGCAGCCTGATCCTGATTCCGATCTTCTTCATGGCCCATCCCGCGTGGTCAACCCTGGGACGCGACTTCGTGATGCCGGGACTGCCCAAGGGGTCGGTACTGGCGGACGTGATGCTACTCATCATCGCGATCGTCGGCACCACGGTGGCCCCCTGGCAGCTCTTCTTCCAGCAGAGTTACGTGATCGACAAGCGCATCACGCCTCGCTTCGTGGCGTACGAGCGCTTGGATCTCGTCATCGGTATCGTCATCGTGATCGCAGGTGCCGCTGCCATGATGGCGTTCTGTGCCGCCGCCTTCCATGGGACCCCGGAATTCGGGCAATTCCGCGACGCCGGTGCAGTGGCCGCAGGACTTGGCAAATACGTGCGCCCCGCTGCCGGTGTGTTCTTTGCGATTGCGCTCATCGATGCAAGCCTGATAGGCGCCGCCGCCGTCTCGCTGTCCACTGCCTACGCGATCGGTGACGTGCTCTCAGTGAAACACTCGCTGCATCGATCGCCACGGCAGGCCAAGCTCTTCTATGGCGTCTATTTTGGGCTCATCGCCGCGGCGGCCGGGTTGGTCCTTCTGCCGGGCGCCCCTCTCGGGCTGCTCACCAACGCAGTGCAGACCCTCGCGGGCGTGCTCCTGCCAAGCGCCACGGTGTTCCTGCTACTGCTATGCAATGACCCCGCGGTGCTCGGTCCGTGGGTGAATACGCGAAGCACCAATCTGTTCACGATGCTCGTGATCGGCGTCCTCGTGACCTTGTCGCTGATCCTGACGGCTGCCGTTCTCTTTCCCGGAATAACGGGCGAGCAAATCACCCGTATCCTCGCTGTCGGGGCTGGACTCGCCGTCGCAGGTACCCTGGTAGCTCTGGTCGGCGGCCGCCAGGCAAGCTCGCACGTAGCAGCTGATCGGGAGACTCTGCACCGCTGGCATATGCCACCGCTCGCGCGCCTGCCGCCTCTGCAGCTCTCCACGATGCATCGCCTGTGGATGATCGTACTGCGCGGCTACCTCGTGTTCTCAGTGATCATGCTGGCCATCCGGGTCACTCAAATTGCGCTGTCGCGCTCCTGAGTGACCTGCACCCAAGCACCGCGAACTGGAGACATCTGTATGACCCATACGCTATGGATCACAGCGACGAACCTCCTCGTGGCTCTCCTGTTGGGGGTCTGCATCGGCTTTGAGCGCCAATGGCGACAGCGCCTCGCCGGGCTTCGAACCAACACACTGGTCGCACTCGGTGCGGCGACCTTCGTGGTTTTCGAGAGCACGTTTGGCGACCCGACCAACCGGACGCGAGTCGCCGCACAGGTGGTGTCTGGCATCGGATTCCTGGGAGCGGGCATCATCTTTCGAGAGGGGTTGAACGTTCGGGGCCTCAACACGGCGGCCACTCTCTGGTGCTCTGCCGCGGTGGGCGTTTTGGCAGGCGCCGGGGCCTGGTGGCAGGCCGCCCTTGCCGCAGCGCTGGTCGTGGGCGTGAATCTGCTGCTGCGACCGCTCGTGCAGCACATCAGCCGACAACCGGCCTCCTCCATAGAATTGCCCACCGGATATCGAGTGAGCGTCGTATGCCAGGGCGCGACCGAGGCACATATCCGTGCGCTGATGCTCCATGGACTCAGCCTCGGCGCCCTTCACCTGCACCATCTCGACAGCGCCAATATCGAGAATACTGATCGCGTGGAAGTGACAGCGGCCGTTACAGCCGATGGGCGCCCGCACGAGGCCCTCGAACAGATTGTCGGTCGGCTGAGCCTCGAGCCCTCGGTGACCGCTGCGCGTTGGCGCATCGAGCAACTCGTGGAGTGATCGGCCGGATACCCCTAACGGCAACGCTGCAGGCGCGCTCTGCATGCGTTTGTAATCTTGAAGTAAGAGACCTGTAACGTTCAGGGAAGGCACTCGAAAGGGCTACAGAAGGCTTTGGAAAGGGCCGTGGCTGCATTATGCGCAGCTCGCTCATTCATATTGATCGTGAGGACTCCCCATGTGGTGCGGACTACGCTGGCACGCAGTGGCCGGGTTGGCGCTCCTGCTGCCGTGCCTACAGGGATGCAGCCGGTCGGCGAACGGGAGCGAATCCAGGCACCTTGCGGCGCCATCCGCAGCGCCGCATCAGAGTGTTGAGCTGACGACGACGCAACTGCGTTCGATTGCGGTTCGGCCGGCCCTCGAGCGCGCCTTTGCCGCCGAACGTGAGGCCGTCGGCAACATCGACTTCGACCAGGATATGACCGTACAGGTCTCTCCCCCGTATCAGGGCCGCATCGTGCAGTTGCTGGCCAAAGCGGGTGACCGGGTTCGCAAGGGACAGCTTCTCTTCACCATCGACAGCCCCGACCTCGTGCAGGCCGAATCGACGCTCATCTCCGCGGCGGGCGTGCTCAAACTCACGACGAGCGTACTGGAGCGAGCCAAAGGTCTGTATGCCATCCAGGGTGTCGCGCAAAAGGAATACCAGCAGGCGATCTCGGATCAACAGGCCGCTCAGGGCGCCTACGAGGCCGCACGCGACGCGGTTCGCATCTTCGGCAAGAGCGAGTCGGAGATGGATCGGATTGTGGCGCAGCGCCGGGTGGAAGCGCAAATGCCGGTGGCAAGCCCGGTGAGCGGGGTTGTCACCGCACGCAACGCAGCGCCGGGCGCGCTGGTGCAGCCCGGAGGCACGCCGGCACCCTACGTAGTCGCAGACCTCTCGACCAAATGGCTTCTCGCGGACGTGCCCGAGGCGGATATCCCCGACCTGCGCCTCGATCAGGCAGTGGATGTGCGGCTGCTTGCCTACCCCGGGCGGGTGTTCCACGGGCATATCACGAACATCGGCGAGTCCGTCGACCCGAATACGCATCGAGCCGTGGTGCGCTCGGAGGTGGGCGATCCTGACAACGAGCTGCGCCCGCAGATGTTGGCGACCTTCACGGTCCATGTAGGCAAGCCGACGCAGGCTCTGGCTGTTCCCGTCGATGCGGTGGTGCGGGAGGGAGACGGAACGATGACCGTCTGGGTGACGAGCGATGCGCGGCATTTCGCTCGGCGCACGGTGCGGATCGGTCAGCAGCAGGCGGGCTTCGATGAGATCCTCGAGGGTCTCAGGCCGGGCGAGCGCATTGCCGCCACAGGAGCCTTGTTCATCAGCAACGCCGCGATCCAGGGCGCGGCCGACTGAGCGAACGATGCCCGCTGCGCAACGACATGCTCGGAAAGCGCCATGCTGAGAGCCCTCATCTCGCTCGCGCTGCTGCGCCGGCCGCTCGTGCTGGTCGCGCTCGTCGGTTTCCTATGCACGGGGCTCCTTGCCTTCTACAAGCTCAACATCGAGGCCTACCCGAACCCCGCACCGGTGATCCTCGAGATCACCGCGCAGGCTCCGGGGTTGTCCGCCGAGGAGATGGAGCGCTACTACACCGTTCCCATGGAGGTGGGGCTGGCAGCGACACCCGGCGTCAACAACATCCGCTCGACCTCTTTCTACGGCCTGTCCTTTGTTCGCGTGACCTTCAACTACGGTGTCGACTACTACTTCGCCTACACCCAGGCGGCGCTCAATCTGCAACAGAATGTGAGCCTGCCCAACAGCGTGACACCCCAGATCCAGGCTTCGAGCCTGGTCGGTGAAATCTACCGCTATCAGCTCGTCGGACCCCCGCACTTTGGTCTCACCAACCTGCGTACGCTACAGGACTGGGTCTTGCAGCGTCGCTTGCTCACGGTGCCGGGCGTCGTGCAGGTCGTTGCCTGGGGCGGCACGACCAAGGAATACCAGGTTGACGTCGACCCGCACAAGCTGGAGGGTTATCACCTCACCGTGCCGCAGGTGATCCAGGCCCTCGGCAACGCCAATATCAATGTCGGTGGCCGTACGGTCAGT
>CAZLYG010000120.1:5575-7221 GCA_964563075.1 uncultured Steroidobacteraceae bacterium
CTCGGGCAGCAGTCGGTCAACATCCGGGGCGTCGGGCTGATCAAGGACGTGGCGGACATCGAGAACGTCGTGCTGAACGAGACCGACGCTGCTCCCGTACTCGTGAAAGACATCGCCCACGTGCAGGTGGGCTTCGTCCCACGGCTCGGTCAGGCAGGCCGCGACGACGACGACGATGCGGTTCTTGCGATCGTAGTCATGAATCGCACGCTGCATACGAACGACGTGCTCGAGCGCGTCAAGAACGAGGTCGCCAAGATCAACCGAGACGGCACATTGCCCCCCGGGGTCAAGATCGTCCCCTACTACGATCGCTCCTCTTTGGTGAACGTGACGACGCACACCGTACTGCACAATCTGGTGTTCGGCTGCGTGCTGGTATTTCTCATCCAATGGATCTTCCTGGGAAACCTGCGCACCGCAGTGATCGTAGCGATGAACATTCCGTTTGCGCTCTTCTTCAGCATCATTCTGCTGGTCGCCACGGGCGAGTCAGCCAATCTGCTCTCGGTAGGGGCGGTCGACTTCGGCATCATCGTTGACTCGGCCGTGATACTGGTCGAGAACATCTTCCGCAACCTGCAGAAGCCTCAGGTCGAGCGGCAGGCGCTGATCGAAGGCTACGCCAGCGGCCACCTCAGCCGGCCGCTGGATCCCGCCTCGGGCTGGACGGATCGTCTGCGCATGATCTTCATCAGCGCGTTTCAGGTCGATCGGGCAGTGCTCTTCTCGACGCTGATTACCGTTGCCGCGTTCATTCCGCTGTTCACGATGCAAGGTGTCGAGGGCCAGATCTTCGGTCCCATGGCACGAACCTACGGGTATGCGTTGGCGGGTGCGCTGATCGCGACCTTCACAGTCACGCCCGCACTGTCCTCCTTCCTCCTGCCGGCACACGTGAAGGAATCCGAGACCTGGTTGGTGCGCCGTCTGCGCGCAATCTACACGCCGGTTCTTCACTGGGCACTCGCACGTCGCTTCATCACGATCGGCTGTGGTGTGGTATTCCTGGGCCTGGCCGCGATCGCCATGACGCGCCTGGGGAGCGAGTTCCTGCCGGCGCTCGAGGAGGGCAATCTGTGGATCCGAGCGACGCTGCCACCCACGATCTCACTCGAGGCTGGCGATGCGGCAGTTGCGCGGATGCGCCAGCTTCTCGAGCAGCATCCGGAGGTCATCACGGTCACCTCGCAGCACGGGCGCCCCGATGACGGAAGCGATGCTTCGGGCTTCAACAACGTCGAGCTCTTCTGTCCGTTGAAACCGTTTGACCAGTGGCCCGCAGGCTACGACAAGGAGCGGCTCATCTCCGACCTACAGAAGGAGCTGAGCAGTGAATTCGTGGGCGCTTCGTTCAACTTCTCGCAGTACATCCAGGACAACGTCGAGGAGGGACTGTCGGGTATCAAGGGCGCGAACTCCGTCAAGATCATCGGCCGGGATCTGGGCACTCTGGAGCGGCTCGCTGACGAGATCTACGCACAGATGCGGCAGGTCCGCGGCGTCGAGGACCTCGGCATCTTTCGTGTCCTCGGTCAGCCCAATCTCAACGTCACCGTCGATCGCGCGCAAGCCGCACGCTATGGCCTCAACGCCGGGGATGTGAACAACCTGGTGCAGGCGGCGATGGGCGGCACGCAGGCAAC
>CAZLYG010000120.1:7231-11930 GCA_964563075.1 uncultured Steroidobacteraceae bacterium
AACGACCGTACTCGAAGGCGACCGCCAGTTCGCTCTCACGGTGCGCTTCGCGCCGGAATACCGGGACCGCATTGACTCCGTGCGGCACCTGATGGTCGGCTACCAGAACGCCGCCGGCGGCACCTCCTACATCCCGATCTCTAATCTCGCCAACATCACCCTCGACACGGGCGCGTCTTATATCTATCACGAGCGCAACGAACGCTTCATCCCGGTCAAGTTCAGCGTCCGCGGGCGTGACCTCGGCAGCACCGTCGCGGCAGCACAGGCGCGCATCGCGCGCAACGTCAAGCTGCCCCAGGGTTACCGGCTCGAGTGGGCCGGAGAATTCGATGAGCTGCAGCAGGCAAAGGCGCGGTTAATGGTCGTCGTACCGATCGCCGTCGCGATCATCCTGATTCTGCTCTACGGCCTGTTCAATTCGCTGCGCAACAGTCTCCTGACGCTCGCCGGCATCCCGTTCTCGATCGCAGGCGGACTGCTCGCTCTGTACGTGTCCGGGCAGAATCTGAGCGTGTCGGCCGAGATCGGCTTCGTCTCCCTGTTCGGCGTGTCGGTGATGAACGGCATCCTGGTAATCACCTACTTCACCCAACTGTGGCACGAAGGACAGGCGCCGGAGGAGGCGATGTTCAATGCCGCCGAACAGCGCATGCGCCCCATGTTGATGACCGCTTTGTCCGCCTGCATCGGGTTGCTGCCCGCGGCGGTCTCGACGGGCATTGGCAGTCAGGTACAGCGACCTCTCGCAACGGTCGTCGTCGGCGGGATGCTGCTGGGCCCCATCATGCTGCTCGTCGTCGCGCCGGCCTTGCAGATGGTGTTCCTCGGCAAGAAGCGTGTTCCCCATGCAGCGACGCACGAATCTAGCCTTTAAATGGGTCCTTCTGCTGATCCTTACGGCCGCCTCCGTTGTGAGCACTGCAGCGCCGCTGCGGCCGGTCAGAAGCCGTCCGCATCAGACCGCGACCGTAGCTACGCGCATTGTGCGCCCCATCGTCGGGCATACAGGGTTGGCACACAGCGGGCGCAGCAGCGGTACGTCGTACGCCCCGAATGCGGCGCGAATCGATGGCACGTCGGCTGGCATTACCCGAATCCGCGGTGCCGCCAGCATCAACGCCAGTCAAAAGAGCTTGGGAGTCGTCGTGCCGAAGCACGGTGCCGCCTCCATTGACGGTACCGCGATACGTCCGAGACCGCCGCGTTAAAGTTCAGCAGGAGCGAGAGCCATGAAATGCCGAGTCTGGATCGCTACCATCTGCGCAGCCGCGCTCTTACCCGCGCTGGGTTGTGCGGTCGGACCGCGCTGGCACCCCCCATCAGCACCCCAGAATCCGGGGTACGCGCCCAGGGACATTCCGCAAACGAGCGCGTCTGCACCTGTGCATGGCGGGGAGCCGCAGCACTTCGTTGCCGGTCGTGATATCCCGTTCGACTGGTGGGAGCTGTTCGAGTCCCCGCAGCTGACCTCGCTCATCCGCAAGGCGTTCGAGGCGAACTCGACGATCCAGGCGGCGCAGGCCAGCCTGCGCGAGGCCGAGGAGATGGTCTACGCACAGCGCGGATTCTTTTTCCCCGCGATCGATGCGGGCTACCAGTTCGAACGGCAAAAGCTCGCGGGGAATCTGAGCGGCAGTAGCGCTCCGGGGGTGCAGGGAAACGGTACTTCCATCACCGCGGTACAGAATCCGCCGCCTGTGGGGCCACCATTCAATACGCCGCTCTACTTCAACTTCCACACGGCACAGCTGACAGTCGGGTTCGTTCCGGACGTGTTCGGTGGCAATCGCCGGCAGGTCGAGTCCCTGGAGGCGCAGGCGGACGTCCAGCGACTCACCGTGCAGGCGACCTACGTCACATTGGCCTCCAACGTCGCGGCGGCGGCGATCCAGGAAGCCTCCGTTCGCGCACAGATGTCCGCGACGCAACAGATCATCGACGCAGACCAGAAATCTCTGGAGGTGCTGCGGGAACAGTTTCGCACGGGCTACGCCATGGGCCTGGATGTCGCAGCGCAGGAAGCCGCGCTCGCGCAGGCGAAACTGGCCTTGCCGCCGCTGGAGAAGCAGTTCGAGCAGACACGGGATCTGATTCGTGCGCTGGTAGACAACCTCCCCAACGAGGATGTCGCGGAAACTTTTGCGCTCGATTCGCTGACTCTCCCTACGGAGATTCCGATCAGCCTGCCCGCGAAACTCATCGAGCAGAGGCCGGATGTCCGCATAGCCGAGGCGCAGTTGCACTCGGCAAACGCACAGATCGGCGTCGCCGTCGCGGCGATGTTGCCGCAATTCAACGTCACGGGTGCCTACGGAGGAACGGCAACGCACTTTCAGGAGATGTTCGCCTCGGGGGGCCCCTTCTGGAGCCTGATCGCAGGCGCCACCCAACCGGTGTTCCATGGCGGGACGCTGCTCCACCAGAAGCGCGCCGCGGACCAGGCACTGAAGGTGGCCGCCGCTCAGTACAGTAACGTAGTCGTCTCGGCGTACCAGAACGTGGCTGACGCCTTACACGCAGCCATTGCCGATGCCAGCGCGCTCGCAGCGGCCGAGGAAGCTGAGAAAGCCGCCTCCAGGACACTCGAGCTCACGCGGCGGCAGATGCAGGCGGGCTACGTCAACTACCTCACGCTGCTCAACGCGCAGAGTGCATACAGCCAGGTGGTTCTCGCTCGCGTTCAGGCACAGGCGAGCCGATTCGGCGACACCGTGGCGCTGTTTCAGGCGCTCGGCGGGGGCTGGTGGAATAGGCCCGGCCCCGCTGCCAAGGGGGTGCAACAGAGTCGGGACGCCCCTCCATGAGATCACGGAAGGCGATCCGCCTCGGTCAGCTGATCCTCACGCCTGGCGACCCCCGCGTGCTCGTGGGCGACCATCAGGTCGTGCTACGCGCTCAAGAGCTTGCTCTGCTGGAGCTGTTGGTGCAACAGGAGGGTCGCTTCGTTAACGCCACGGCCGTCGCCAGGCATCTGACTCGCGGCCGCAGGGCGTTGAGCGAGAGCTCCGTCTCCGTGCACATCCACCGGCTTCGCATGCGGCTAGCGCCAGTAGGATTGGCGATTCGCACGCTGCGCGGCTTTGGCTATACGCTGGAGGTCATAGATGAATCCACCGTCAAGCGCGTTACGTGACTGCCTGAACACTGGGATGCTCGTGTTGATGATGCTCGCAGGATGGCAGGCACCGGCGGGTGCGCGTGGTGTGACGCCGTATCTGCCCTTGAATCTGGACCCCGAGGTCGAAGCCCAGGTCGAGCGTGTGCTCATTCTCGCAGACAAGCCGGTGATGAAGCGGCCGATCCCTGCGGCGCAGGTGCTTGATGCGCTTCCCAAGGCATGCGAGATCGATGCCGTGCTGTGCGAGAACGTACGCAAGTTCCTCAGCCGCTACATGCACGACGCGGGACTCGAGTTTGCCAGCCTCGAGGGTGCAGTTGCGCACGGCTCCAATCCCGTCGTTCCGAACCAGCACGGTCAAACGGAGAAAAGCCCCTACCAGGTCGCCGGCGCCGGGTACATCCAGGCCGGCTCCTATGCCCTGGTCAGCCTAGGGGGCGTGGCCTACCAGGGGCGCGCGACACCGACGGGCTCGATGCTGAGTCTCGGCTTCGACCGTGCCCAGCTCGATATCGGCTATCGCGACCACTGGTGGTCTCCCATGACCGACAGCGCCATGCTGATCAGCACCGAAGCCCCCACCATGCCCTCCATCACGCTCTCGAACTATGAGCCGCTGACACGGCTCGGGTTGCAGTACGAACTGTTCGTTGCGCGGATGTCGTACTCGAAACAGATCGAGCTCATCGACGGCGGCCTCACCGCCGGCTACCCGAAAATGGGCGGTGTGCATGTGTCAATCGAGCCGGTGAGCGGCTGGTCGTTGGCGGCGCAGCGAGTGCTCGTGTGGGGTGGCGGTGCTGCCGGCGGGCAATCAGCGGGCGCCATCCTGAACGCGTTCTTCAACCCGAGCAAATCCCAGAGCACCGGTTTCGGCGGACAGCAGGATGTGATCGGTAAACAGGAGGCCTCTGTCAGCAGTCGCTTCCTGTTCCCGGGCACAGTGCCGTTTGCGATGTACTTCGAGTATGCAGGGAATGACACCTCGCGCGGCTCGAACTTTCTGTTCGGCAAGCCCGACCTGTCCGCCGGCATCCAGTTCCCTCACATCGGGCCGTTCGATCTCGTAGTCGAGGCCTCCCAGTGGGAGCCAACCTGGTACGTGCACGGCGCGAGCAACGTGCAAACTGGCTACGGTGATGGCATCACGAACGACCTGCGCAGTATCGGACACTGGTTTGGTGATCAGCGGCAGTTCGGGGATGCGGTGGGAGGACGGACGAACCTGGTGCGCCTGGGCTGGGAGCCCCCGTTCGGGGGGCGGTTCCAGGCCCAGTATCGGATGCTGATCAACGATTCGTACTACTCCGCAATTGCCTATCGCCACGAGAACGTAGGATCCCTCAGCTATGCGTATCCGTGGAAGGGGTATGCAGTCGGAGCGCAAGTCGATGTAGGGCAGGATGTGTTCGGCGGCCACTTCACGCGGTTTGCCGGCTTCATGCGCTACGGCGATGCACTGCGCAGCGCCAACGCCAGTTCGGCGGACGACTCCTTCAAGGCGCAGCGTGCCGAGGGTGCGGAGTTGTACGTCGATGCCGGAGTGACTGCAAACCGAATCACGGAGGAAGTCGCGGT
>CAZLYG010000121.1:0-9382 GCA_964563075.1 uncultured Steroidobacteraceae bacterium
CCTGATCCAGGGGATTTTCGGAATACTGGGCGGCATCGGCGCCGATCCGCGCAACCTCTCCCACATGGTGACGATGGCCGACTCCCTGTTCGGCAACGACTACCTGTTTTCGGCTTTTGCCGCCGGGCGCCACCAGATTCCTTTCTGCACGCAGAGTGCGCTGCTGGGTGGCAACGTACGTGTGGGGCTGGAGGACAGCCTCTATATCGGCAAAGGCGAGCTGGCGCGTTCCAACGCCGACCAGGTCAGGAAGATTCGCGCCATTCTGAGTGAGCTCGGCCTGGAAGTGGCGACCCCGGCGGAGGCGAGAGCGATGCTGGACCTGAAGGGCTCGAAGAATCTGGGTTTTTGACCGCCGTTTGAGCGGCTCCGCAGTCGTTGACGCGCAGGAGACGGTAGCGGCGGGGTGAGACGCCGTAGCGATCGCGAAAGCTGCGTGTGAAGTGAGGCGCGCTGTTGAAGCCCCAGGAAAAGGCTATGGCTGTGATCGAATGGCCATTCCAGCGGGGATCTTCGATCTGGCGCGCGCATTCTTCGAGGCGCCGCCGCAGAATATAAGCCGATACCGTCTCGTCGTTGCCGCTCGCGAAAATCGTACGCAGATAGCGTGGCGACAGTTTGAGTTTCCCGGCAATGGAGCAAGGGCTCAGATCGGGCTCGCGCAGGTGCTGCTCGATGTAGAGCTTCGCGCGCGCGTGCCAGGCGCTGACATTCGAAGAGGCCGTGATCTCCGACTCGAAGGCGATGGCATAGGACGTCGCCACCATATCCAACAGGTGACGGGCGACGCGATGCTGGAAATCGCTCGAGAGTGCAGCCGAGAGCGGCGCACAGAGCGTCGTGATCAACGTGCCGGCCGTCTGGGTGAGTCCGTCGCTTGCCGAAAGGTGGCGGCCGCAGAAGTAATCGGGCGAGGGCAGGTGCTCTTTGAGGACATTCGCCGGTACGCGCAGCATCACCACCTCGCAGTCATCGCCCAGCTGATAGGCGTATGGCGCTTCGCCGTGACACAACGTGAAGTCACCGGAGGTCAGCGTAGCTTCGTGCCCGTAGTGCGTGAAGGTGCCAGAGCCGCGTACCTGGAAGATCAGTGTGTACACGCGGCCCGATGCGCGTGCGATGTGATGCGGGCTGCGATGGATCGAGCACCGCCCGCAGCTCATCTGCATGATGCGAATGGGCCCGAATTCGCCGATCCGGATCTCGGAGTCGAATTCGTCCTGGTCCGCCGGTGCAATGCTGACTTTTTCGATGCGCTGCGAATAGAAGTCGCTCCAGGCGACCGCCTTCGCCCGGCCGGGCAAACTCGACACGCTCCAGCTTTCCATGGGCCCCCCTCAAGGTGGTCAGCCTGGTATTCAGGGTGATCATTTCATATCACCTATATCAGATATCCTATATGATCGAGAGGAGTCGTCAAGCCAGAGGCGCTGGACGCCAGTGGAAGCTTTTGATCTGACACGTGATTTCGCAGCGGCGCGGCGGGGCGGCGGCGACGTGCGGCGACGTAATTTCGCAGCAGCGCGGCGGACGTGCGTATCAGTCGCGCGCGAACGGGATCATCCGTTTGTACGACTTCTCGATGTGCAGCCGCATGGCGGCTTCGGCATCGGCGGCGTTGCGGCGGGTCAATGCATCGATGAGGGCGGCGTGCTCGCTGCACGCTTCGATCGTGACTTCACTATGAAAGCGCAGGCGAAAAATGTGCAGATGCGTATGCAGGCGGCCGAGTGAATCCTGGATGAGATGGTTGCCGCTGGCACCGGCGATCAGGTCGTGAAGCTCAGAATCCTGTACGGCAAAGCGATCATAAGCGGTGCGTGATTCACCCGGCTCCATGCTGCGCGCCAGGTTGCGGATCTGCTCCAACTGGTCGGCGCTCATGCGCTCGGCCGCACGCGCGGCGGCGTAGGGCTCGATGAGCAGACGCAGCTCATAGAGCTCATCGAGCTGTTTGGTGTTCAGCTGCGGCGCGCTGCAGTAGCCGGCGAAGCGTCTGCGCGTGACGAGCCCCATCGCCTCGAGCATGCTCAGTGCTTCCCGGATCGGCGTCTGCGAGACGCCGAGCTCGCGCGCCAGATTGTCGATAGAGATGCGCGTGTCGGGAGGAATCCGCAGCGCCATGATGTCGGCGCGGATGATCTCGAACACCTCCTCGACGAACCCGGAGGATCGCTTGACGCGCCGATGGCTACCTGCCAGGTCGTGAATGGAGTTCTTTGTCGCCATCGCCAGCAGTCCCGCCAATCTGTGCCGGTCTGGAGTGTTGTGACAGTCGGCTGCGACAAATCATAGCCGAAACTTCCGCCGCCGCACCAAGAGAAAATGGGCGTGCAGCCGAATACGGCAATCTATATTTCCCTTCGGGTTAAGTTCTGCGTTCCCCCCTGACGCTAAATCTCACACTGCTCGAGAGGGCGCCAACGACTGTTCGCCGAACCAACCTTCGGCAACAGGCGCCTGCCAGAACGCGTAACAAAATAGGGGGCAGCCATGCTCGGACGGGCGTTATCCACTTCAGTAGCGACACTGCTCATGCTGGCCGCCGTCAGCCAGACCCGAGCCGACGATGCGACGACCCCGCAGGCCGGGCCGCAGCCCGCGGACAACGGTGCGAGTGAACCCCTCCAGGACATCGTCATCACCGCGACGCGCCAGGGGACCGACCTGCAACGGACCCCGATCGCCATCACCGCCGTCACTTCCCAACAGCTCACCGAGCGAGGCATCAACAGCGTCGGCGACCTGAGCTCGATGGTGCCGAATTCGGAATTCCTGCCGGTACAGGGTGCTTTCGGGCCGGGCGTCTCGGCCTTCATCCGCGGCATTGGCTCGGGCGACACCAGCCTCGGTGGCGAGTCGCAGGTCGCTTTCTACATCGACGACGTCTACTACCCGCTGCTGCTCGCCGCCAACTTCGATCTGGTGGACACGGACCATATCGAGGTGCTGCGCGGTCCCCAGGGCACACTCTTCGGCCGTAATGCCCTGGCAGGCGCGGTCAACATCGTCGCCAAGCAGCCCTCGCTCACGGAGACGACAGGCTATGCGAACATCACCACAGGCGCCTTCGAGCGGCGCGATGTGCGCGCCGGCTTCAACGTGCCTCTGGGGGATGAGGTCGCGCTGATGGTCTCGGTGATGTCCAAGAAGCGCGAAGGGTTCGAGGACATCCTCAACTACACCTGTGCCATGGAGACCCGCGGCACGCCGCAACTGGCCGGCACGCTGCCTTTGAACAATATCCTGCTGGCGAGCTCGCCGAACTTCACTCCGGGTAACTGCGTCAACGGACATCTGGGCGGGCAGGATGTCCAGGGCGGACGCGCCAGCCTGCTGTGGCAGCCTTCGTCGCGCCTGAAATTCACGTTCGCCGGCGACTACACCCACGACACGTCCGAGAATACGCCGGACACGGCCGTCGCCATCAACCCCGGGCTCGCCAACAACAACGTCAAGACCGAAGCGGGGTATTTCAACCTCCCGCTGACCAGCTCGTTGCTGACGGGCGGCCATTATGCGACCTATACGAGCTATACGGATCCGATCGCCGCCGGCACCGTGATCCCGACGAACACCTTTTACAACGGCACGGTAGTGAATGGCCGCCCGACCCGCGGCGGCTACGCGGTGCCGCCGCACGAGGATGACCGCAGCTGGGGATTCTCCAGCAAGATGGTCTACAACCTGTTCGACGACGTCGATCTCACCTGGATCGCGGCCTACCGCAGTCTGCACGACATCCATACCTACGATACCCAGGCGCTCCCGATCGTCATCGAGGAGACTGAAAACGACATCATGGAGAACTACTTCAACAGCGAGCTGCGGCTGTCGGGCAAGTCGGACTGGGTCGACTGGGTGGGAGGCGTGTTCTACTACGACGGGAACGGTACCCAGCATGCAGCGCTGATCCAGCCCGATCTTGGCGGAGTGCATTATCTGTATACGACGTATGCGCCGGATACCAAGGCGGTATTCGCGAACGCGACCCTGCATCCCTTCGGCAAGCAGTGGAGCTTCGAGCTGGGCGCGCGCTATTCCAAGGACCGCAAGTGGGTGAATTTCAGTAACCTGGTGGACGTGACGCCCAGTGCGAGCGACATCCGCTTCCAGGTCGAGCCGCGGCAGGCTCTTGCGAGCTGGAAGGCGGGCGTCAATTACCAGATGAACGACGATACGCTGCTCTACTTCTCGGCAGCGACCGGTAATTCGCTGCCGGGCTACAACGCGCGTCCGTTGCAGCCGGACCAGGTCGAGCAGTTCGACGGCCAGCGCGACACCGCGTACGAACTGGGCACGAAGCTCGACTTCTTCGAGAGCCGGCTGCGGGTGAACACCGACATCTTCTACACCGACTTCAGCACCCGGCCGGCCACGATCGGCGGCGCTGAGGCGCTGATCAACACGAACACCGGTCTGCCGGTGGTGGGCAATCAGCAGCTTCAGCCCCTGGCTGGCGGTCCTGCGGGATCGACCAGCTGCAGCACGACTCCGCTGCCCGGCAACACCGGCATCGTGTGCATCGGCCGCACGTACTACTTCAACGAGCCGGCGACGGTGCGCGGCTTCGAGCTGGAATACACGTACACGCCGATCCCTGGGCTGATGATCAACGGCTCGGTGGGCTATTCCAAGTTCTGGGCGCCCGATATCGCCAAGGAGGCGGTCAACCGGCGCCAGACAAATCCCTTCTGGACAGCCGCGACCGGCCTGCAGTATTCCTTCCTGACCCCCTGGCTGCATGGCACGATCACGCCGCGCATCGATTGGACCTACGAGGACAGCCAGATCGTCAGCGGCGTTTCGACCACTTACAACAGCCTGCTGCCGGCGCATTCCCAGTTCAACGCGCGCATCACCTACGACAATGACGACAAGGGCTTCTCGGTCGCCCTGGGCGCCACCAATCTGTTCAATCACTTCTACTGGATCAACGTGTTCGACTATCAGACCCTGGGCTATCCGGAGACGATGGCGCAGCCGGCGCCGCCGCGCGAGTGGTATCTCACGCTGGAGAAGAAGTTCTGATTCGCATAGATTGACGATCAGGACGTGGCGACTACGGGCAGGCAGATGAGCGCACCCCTATTCCTGGTCATCGGCGGCAGCCGCGGCATCGGTGCGGCGATTTCACTCGCCGCCGGCCGGCAGCAAGTGAAGGTGTTGCTGACGTACAGTACTCAGGCTGAGCGCGCGCAAGGCGTAGTCGATCGCATTCGTGCCGAAGGTGGCCAGGCAGAGGCCATTCAGGCGGATGCCGCGCAGGAGAGCGACATCGCGGCAGTGTTTCGTGAAGTCGACCGGCTGGGCAAGCTGTCGGTACTGGTCTACAACAGCGGCATAACCGGGCCGCATTCGCCGCTCGCGGATGCGTCCACCGAGGTCATCGACAAGGTCCTCGATGTCAACCTGCGAGGGGCGTTGCTGTGCGGGCGTGAGGCCATTCGCCGCATGTCGACGCGGCTCGGCGGGAATGGCGGCAACATTGTATTCATCTCATCCAGGGCGGCCTTCTATGGCGGACCCAATGAGTACGTCTGGTACGCGGCGTCAAAGGGCGGCATGGACAGTCTCACGAGCGGGCTGGCACGCGAGCTCGGACCGGAAGGCATTCGTGTCAACGCGGTCTCCCCTGGACCGATAGCCACGGAGATCCAACCGCCCGGGCGGCTGGAAGTGATGGCGAAACGCGCTCCCCTGCAGCGCGTGGGCACGGCGGAGGAGGTCGCGTCCACCGTGTTGTTTCTGACGTCCGATGCGGCTTCTTATGTCACGGGCGCGAACATACTGGTCACCGGCGGGCTGTAACCTCGCCGCCACCAGGAGAACGCGTCGGAGGGGCGGTTTGCCGCGTGTTTGAGGCGGCGTGGCGCGTCAGGCCCGGAGAATTTCCACGGCGAGCTCATCGAGCGGCAGCACACGGGCGGCCGCCTCCAGGCGAATCGCCTCCTTCGGCATGCCGAACACCACACAGCTCTCTTCATCCTGAGCGATGGTGTCCGCGCCGCAGTTGCGCATCTCCTTGAGGCCGCGAGCGCCGTCATCCCCCATCCCGGTCATGATGATCCCGAGGGCATTACGTCCGGCGGCCTTGGCCGCAGACCGAAACAGCACATCAACGGATGGACAGTGCCGGCTGACCGGCGGACCCTCGCGGATTTCTACAAAGTACTGAGCCCCGCTTCGCTGCAGCAGCATGTGCTTGCCGCCGGGTGCAATCAGGGCGCACCCTGGAACGACGCGGTCGTTGTTGCGTGCTTCCTTGACCGCAATCTTGCTGAGACTGTCCAGCCGCTGAGCGAAAGCAGCCGTGAATGAGGGCGGCATGTGCTGCACGATGACCATGCCGGGACACACGGCAGGTAACGCCGTGAGCACCTGCTCCAAGGCCTGTGTACCCCCCGTCGAGCATCCGATCGCGACTACGTGCTCGGTGGTGCGTGTCATCGCCTTCTGAGCGACGGGCGCCAGGATCACGTCGGCCGTGTTCTTCTTCTGAACCTCAGTCGGTTTGGGCGTCGCGGCGCGTGCAGCAAGACGCTTGATATTGGCTCCAGCGGCTGCTCGCACGGCGGCAACGAGCTCCCTTGCGCTCTCGTGCAGGAAGTCCTTCAGTCCGACCTTGGGTTTGGTGATCACCGTCACCGCGCCGGCAGCGAGAGCCTCCACCGTAGTAGGTGCGCCAGCCTCGGTGAGCGTTGAGCAGATAACGACAGGTGTGGGCCGTTCGAGCATGAGCTTGCGCAAGAAGGTGAGGCCGTCCATTCGAGGCATCTCGACATCCAGCAGTACGACGTCCGGCCATTGTGCCTTCATCCGCTGCATGGCAAACAGCGGATCGGCGACTGCCGCGACGACCTCCAGCCCCGGGTCGCCCGACAGCAGGCCGACCAGCACCTGCCGCACGACGGCCGAATCGTCCACGATCATGACCTTGATGCGGCTCATGCTTTCCTGCGATAGATGGCCGGCGACACCAGCTCAACGGCGTCGCTGACCTCGTTGAGGCTCTCCGAGTGCCCGATCAGCAGCCAGCCGCCCGGTTTGAGCGTGGTGAGCACGCGCTCGATGACCTTGCGTTTGGTCTCGAGATTGAAATAGATCAGTACGTTGCGCAGAAAAATGATATCGAACTGGCCAAGAGCGGGGAGGGGAGCGTTCAGGTTCACTTGCAGGAAGCGAACCTTGTTGCGCAACGATTTATCGATCAGCAGAGTTCCTTCCTGCGTGTCGATGCCTTTCAGGCAGAAGCGCTGCAGATAGCCCGGCGGAAAGTTCGTCAGCCGCTGCAATGCGTAGTGACCTGAACGGGCTCGCTCCAGCACGCGCGCGCTGATGTCGGAGGCGAGGACTTCCCAAGGCTGCTCGCCCAGGCAGTCGGCAAGCAGCATGGCAATGCTGTAGGCCTCCTCGCCCGTAGAGCCCGCGGCACTCCAGGCCCGGAAGGCCGTCGCGCGGGGTCCCCGCTTTGCGAGATGCTTCTTCAGGAACTCGAAGTGCTTCGGTTCACGGAAGAAGTAGGTCTCGTTGGTGGTCAGCAGGTCGAGCGCGGTCTGCCGCTCCTCGGGCGCATCGCCACTCATCACCAGACGGAAATATTCCGCGTAGCTGTTTACACGGCAGGCCGCCAGGCGTCGCGCCAGGCGGCCACTCACCAGTGCTTTTTTCGCCTCTGACAGCGAGATCCCGGCTGCGTCGTGAATGAAGCGTTGGAACAGCCCGAATTCGCTATCCGAGATCTGTCGCGAGGATGAGCCGGTCATTCGATCAGGGCGGCCACCTGCGCGCCTGTCAGCTCGTCCATTTCCTCGGCGGCCAGCACGTGATTCACATCCAGGAGGATGACGAATCGGCCGTTCACCTTGCCCATTCCCTGGATGAACTCGGTGCGGATGCGGGCTCCGAAAGTGGGGGGCGGCTCGATGTCGCTTGCCGGAATGTCCAGCACGGCGTTCACCGCGTCGACGACCACACCCACGTCGTGCCGCTCGGCGCCGGCCTGGATCTCGATGATCACGATGCAGGTCCGTTTGGTCACTACACTGGCGGGTTTGCCGAAGCGTACCGACAGGTCGATCACCGGTACGACGGCGCCGCGCAGGTTGATGACCCCGTGCACGTAGGCCGGCATCATCGGGACCTGCGTGAGGTCGGAATATTCGATGATCTCCTTGATAGCGAGAATGCCCATTGCGAAAGACTCGCCGCCGAGCACGAACATCAGGTATTGCCTGGACTGTTCGGCGGTGGCGCCCGGCGCGGCCGGTTTCGCTGCGACGGCCTCGGCGGCGCGAAGTGTCTGGAGCTGTGCCATGTTGAACTCTCCCGTGGCTGCTTAGAACTTCGCGAACTGCGACTCGCTCGGCTCCGGGGCCATCGAGCCGGCGAGGTCGGCTGCCACTTCCTTGATGTTGCGGGTCACCTTGGGCCCCACAGCGGAACGGCGCACCGAGGGCTTCACGGTCCTGCCGGGCCCCGATCCACCGCTCCCATTGACCTTGAAGAAAGACATCGTCTGCTGCAGCTGTTCCGCCTGACCGCTCATCTCCTCGGCAGTGGCCGCGAGCTCCTCGGACGAGGCGGCGTTCTGCTGCGTCGTCTGGCTGAGCTGCGTCACTGCGGAGTTGATCTGGGCCACACCGGTCGACTGCTCCTGCGATGCGGCTGAAATCTCCTGCACGAGATCGGAGGTCTTCTTGATGCTCGGCACGATCTCGGCGAGCAGGTTGCCGGCTTTCTCCGCCAGCTCGACGCTCCCGCTCGCCACCGTGCCGATCTCCTGAGCCGCCACCTGGCTGCGCTCGGCGAGCTTGCGCACTTCGGCGGCCACTACCGCAAAGCCCTTGCCGTGCTCGCCCGCCCGTGCGGCCTCGATCGCGGCGTTCAGAGCGAGAAGATTGGTCTGGTACGCGATGTCGTCGATGATGCTGATCTTCTGAGCGATCTGCTTCATCGCGGTGACCGTCGCCTTCACCGACTCGCCGCCCTCAGCGGCTTCGCTGGCAGCCTTCGCCGCCATCGCGTCGGTGACCTTCGCGTTCTCGGTGTTCTGCGCGATGGATGCGGTCATCTCCTCGATGGAGGAGCTGGTCTCTTCGACGCCCGCGGCCTGCTCGCTGGCCGCCTGTGACAGGGCCTGCGAGGTCGAGCTGACCTGCTCGGACGCTCCCGAGAGGGCGTCGGTCGCAGCGTTGACCTCGCCGATGATCGTAGCCAGCTTCTCGATCATGCCCTTCACCGAATAAAGCATGCTCGACTTGTCCCCCTCGCGCGTCTCGACGCTGACGGTGAGGTCGCCAGCGCTTACGGCCTGGACGACCGATACGACGTAGGCCGGCTCGCCCCCCAGCTGGCGACGCAGGCTGCGGGTGAGCATCAG
>CAZLYG010000121.1:9392-11896 GCA_964563075.1 uncultured Steroidobacteraceae bacterium
GCAATGAGAGTCGCCAGCACTCCCAGGACGATCATTGTCAGGCGCGCGCTCGAGTACACACGACCGGCTTCAGCGGCGGCGTCCTCGTTCAGCTTGTCCTCGAACACGGCGAGTTGCTCAGTGACCGGACGCAGCTGCTCGTCGCGCGGATCGAAGTCCTTGCGCAAGGTCGCGCCAGCCTCTTCGTTCTTGTTCTGCGCACCCAGGTCCCCTACGCGAAGTGCGGCGTCCTTGTAGCCGGGGATCATGTCCTTGATCTTGCCCATCAGATCGCGCTCGGTCGGCGTTGTGCTGCTGAGTGAAGTGAAGAGCTGGTCGAGTTTCGCGACGGACTCATCCAGTGTCTTGACCTTCTCATCCAGGCCATTGCGCAGCGCCTTCAGTGAAGCGTCGTCCGTAGTGATGATGAGATCACGTACGGTGATGGCGACCATACTGGCGGAGTAGCGGATCTGCTTGGCCTCCCGCGACTCCACGTTGTTCTCGTCGGTGATCGCGTGCAACTGACTGTTGACTGCGGCCATCCGGTTGATGCCGGTGATCACCATTCCGATCAGCAGGAGCAGGACCGCGCCGAAGGCGACCGCCAGGCGTGTGCCCACTTTCATGTCTGCGAACATCTTCGATTCTCCAGGTTGAATACTTTGGCGGTATCACCGCCCTGTGCGCGCCGCGAAAGGGCGGCTGTAACGGAAGCGCCGCGCCTGACGAGAGCAGGCACATCCAGAATGAGTGCCACCTCGCCATTGCCGAGGATGCTGGACCCGCTGACGCAGTCCACATTGCGGAACATCTTGCCGAGCGGCTTGATGACCGTCTGAAAGGCGCCCAGCAGAGCATCGACCACCAGTCCCACTCGCTGGCCCGCGTGCTTGACGACGACGATGCTTTGGCGCCGGGGGAGGGGCTCGGCGGTCCCGAAGATCTCCCGCAGCCTCACGAAGGGCAGCACACTGCCGCGCAGGTTGGTGAAGTCATGGTCCTGTTCGGACGTGAATTCGACGCACTCCTCGATGCTCTCCATCGGCAGCACGAAGCTTGCCTTCCCAACTGTAACCAGGAAGCCGTTGATAATGGCCAGGGTGAGCGGCAGGCGGACAGTGACGGTAGTGCCGAGTCCGGGTGAGCTGGCAATGTCCACGGTACCGCGCAGCGCCGTGATGTTGCGCTTGACGACATCCATGCCGACGCCACGGCCGGAGAGGTTGGTCACCTGCTCGGCGGTGGAGAAGCCGGGCTCGAACACGAAATTGAATACTTCCGCATCGGTCCATTCCCGGTCCGGGTCGGCGAGTCCCCGCTCGATGGCCTTCTCGAGAATCCGCTCCCGCTTCAGCCCACCGCCGTCATCGGTGACCTCGATGACGATGCTGCCAGAATCATGGAACGCGTTCAGGGTTACCGTGCCGATGGCCGGTTTCCCCGCTGCCGCGCGCACGTCGGCTGGCTCGATCCCGTGGTCGATGGCATTGCGGACCAGGTGGGTCAGGGGATCGGCGATTCGCTCCACCACGGTTTTGTCGAGCTCGGTGTCTTCGCCGTGCACGACCAGGCGAATCTCCTTGCCCATCTCTCGCGAAACGTCATGGACGACACGCTGGAAGCGCTGGAACGTTGCGCCGATCTTGACCATTCGCAGCTGCAGCGCGCCTTCGCGAACCTGCTCGACGAGCGCGGCGAGAGTAGAGGTCGATTCGTCCAGCTCGCTGTTGCCGCTGCGGCGGGCAGCCAGGGAGGCACTGGCAGTGGCGGTGATCAGCTCGCCGATGCGTGTGATGAGGCTGTCGAGCTTGGTGGCATCCACGCGGATCGAGCCACCTGCCGCCTCGGCGCGCTTGACGGAGGACTTCTTTGCAGTGAGCGCCTCTGTGGGTGTCGGATCGAGCTCTTTGCTAGGGGTTGGGCTGAGCGCTTTGTCGCCGGGGCGAGGCCCGGGGGTGACCGAAAGCGTGCAGTCCTCGCGGACGAATTCGAATGCCGCCTCAATGCGTGCCTGTTCTGCGCTGCTGCGCAGATCGATCTCGAATCCCAGATAACACTCGACCGGCTGAAACTCGGCTGCGCCCGGGAGCCTGTCGTCGAGGACTTTGACGCTCAGCAACTCGCCGAGCGTTCGCAGGTAGCGAATGAACCCGAGCGGGTCCATGCCTGCCGTCAGGACATTGCGGCCGAATCGGACGACGATGTGCCACAGGATCGGATCGTCTGCTGTGGCGCCGGCCGCACCGGCAGCGGCGCCGGCGGCACCCTGCGTCCCCGAGTGAGCGTCGAGGCCGCTTGCCTGCTGCAGGGAATCGAGCAGCTGCCGGCTTTTGTCCTGCAGTTGCACATCTGGAGCCGCTGAGGGCCCTGCGGCGGATAGAGGCTCCAGCAGAGCCTCCACATGATCCTTGCAGCTCAGCAGCAGAGCGACCAGCTCGCCTGTCAGGCTGATCCGGTTCAGCCTCACGGCATCCAGCACTGTTTCCATCACGTGCACGAAGTCGACGATCGCCTCGAGTCCG
>CAZLYG010000122.1:0-11789 GCA_964563075.1 uncultured Steroidobacteraceae bacterium
CCCATCCCCAAGGGGACGCGGTTGATCGAATACGTCGGCGAGCGTGTCTCGCACAAGGAGGCCGACCGCCGTTACGAAAGCAAGGACGCGAACGACAACCATACTTTCCTGTTCATCGTCGACTCGCGCACCGTCATCGACGCCGGCGTCGACGGCAATGACGCTCGCTTCTTCAATCACTCGTGCGATCCAAACTGCGAGTCGGTGATCGAGAACGGGCGCGTGTACATCGAGACGATCCGCGCTGCCCAGCCCGGAGACGAGCTGACCTACGACTATCAGATCCAACGCGAGGCGGATGATCCTCCGGACGTCGACGAGGTGTTCGCGTGCCGGTGCGGGGCGGCACAATGCCGCGGCACCATGCTGTGGCCGCCCGAGCGGAAGCGGGCCAAGCGGCCTGTGAGCAAAGCGAAGCGGAAGAAGGCCGGCGCGCGCAAGGAGGCTTCGCGCACGCGGCGGAAGACAAAGCGCACGGCAAGGAAAGGCGGTAGGGGGCGCTGAAGCGCCCCTCCTTATGCACCCGCAGCGTCGCTGGAGTCTCACGGCAATCATCGGTGCGACCGGCATCGTCTACGGCGACATCGGTACCAGCCCGCTCTATGCGATGTCGGGCGCGTTGCATGACGCCGGCAAGTTCGATTCCGAAGTGGTGCTGGGCGTGCTGTCACTGATTTTCTGGTCGCTCACGCTCTCAGTGACCATCAAGTACGTCACCATCATGATGCGCGCTGACAACGAGGGCGAGGGTGGAATCCTCGCGTTGTTTGCGCTGGCGCAGCGGCGGCTCGTTGCCGGTAGCGCGTGGACCACCATCGTCGTCGTGCTGGCGCTCGCCGGCACCGCCTTCTTCTTCTGCGATGCGCTGATCACGCCTGCGATTTCGGTGCTGAGCGCCGTCGAGGGCCTGGAGCTGTTCGATCCGAAGCTCAAGGCTGACGTGGTCCCCGTCACGCTCGTGGTCCTCGTGCTGCTGTTCCTCATTCAGAAGCGCGGCCCGGCCAAAGTAGGCGGACTGTTCGGGCCCGTCATGATTCTCTGGTTCGTGGTGATTGCCGCGCTCGGATTGCAGGCGATCGCACGCAACCCCCATGTGCTCGCGGCCATCGACCCGATTCACGCAATCACCTTGCTGCACACGCATTCCTCCCGTGCCTTGGCCATCATCGGCGCTGCATTTCTGGCGCTCACGGGTGGGGAAGCGTTGTATGCGGACATGGGCCACTTCGGCAAAGTGCCCGTGCGGACGGCATGGTTCGTGCTTGTCTGGCCGGCGCTGGTGCTCAACTACTTCGGTCAGGGAGCACTGCTGCTGGAGAGGGGCCACATGCTCGACCAGCCTTTGTACGAGCTCGTGCCCAAGAGCGTTCTGCCGTGGATGATCGTGCTGGCGAACGCAGCCACCGTGATTGCCTCGCAGGCGGTGATCTCGGGCGCATTCTCAGTCGCCCGTCAGGCCGTTCAACTCGATCTGCTGCCGCGCATCCGTGTCATGCAGACCTCCGCCCTCGAGCAGGCTCAGATCTACGTTCCGATCGTCAACCTCCTGTTGTTCATCGCCGTGGTCGGCTTTGTCGTCGGCTTCGGCTCTTCGGATGCCTTGTCGGCCGCCTATGGGGCGGCCGTGGTAGGCACGATGCTGATCACGAGCATTCTCGGAGCGTTCGTGGCCAGTACGCAGTGGAACTGGCCACGTCTGGCTGTCGCGGCCGTGTTTGTGCCGATGCTGCTGATGGACGGCGTGTTCGTCGCCGGGAACATGACCAAATTGCCCACCGGAGGCTGGATACCACTGGCACTGAGCGCGGTGCTCTTCGTCATCTTCTGGACATGGCATAGCGGACGCATCGAGTTGCGCGCGGCGCTGGCCAAGCTTGCAGTGCCCAAGAGCGAGCTGGCGAAGCTGCTTGCCGGCGCGCACCGGGTTCCCGGTACGGGCGTTTTCCTCGCCAGCCATCCGGGCCTGGTTCCCTCGGCGCTGATCCGCAATATCGAGCACAACCGCGTCATACACGAGCGTGTCATCATCTTGAACGTAGAATTTGCCGATACGCCCCGTGTGGACCCGGTGCGACGGGTGCGGATCGATGAGATGCTTCCAGGGGTGTATTCGGTGACCGCGCGTTTCGGCTTCATGGAAACGCCGGACGTCGGACAGGCGCTCAAAGCCTGCCGTACTCGCGGCTTGCGAGTGTTTACCGAGGACAGCTCCTTCTTCATCGGCCGCCACGTGGTGCGGGCACGGCCCATTCCAGGCTGGCGGGGACTGCAGCGGCGACTCTTTGCGCGTATGCAGGCCCACAGCGCGCAGGCTGCGGAGTTTTTCCGGATGCCGTTCCGGGGCGTGATTATCCTCAACACGGCCGTCGAGATCTGACTTGCGTCCGCCCCGTTTTTGGGCATAAAACGGCGGACTCATCAGGGAGGCCAGCCTGTGATGCCCTCGTCGGCCCGAACAGGGCTGCTGGGATTGCTCGGCGCGCTAGTGCTGCTTGCATGGTCCGCGCCGGCCCCTTCAGTCACGCGAAGCTCCGCTGCCGATCGCACGGCGGCGTTTGCTCGCCTATGGGCGGCCGCCAAATCGGGCGCCGGCGCCAAGCTCGGCCCTCAGCTGATGATGCTCGAGCGTGCCGCGCAGGCCCCCGCCATGAGCGAGAGTCTGCGGCGCAAGCTCCCTCCGCTGCGCACCGAGTCGGGCTACGTACGGATCACTGCCTACGCGGACGATCCGGCCTCACTCATGCCGCAGCTGGTCTCCAAGGGCATGGTGAGCCCGAGAGTCTACGATCACGCGGTGTCCGGGCTGGCACCCATTACGGCGCTCAGCGACATGGCCATGACCAGCGGGCTGAAGTTCATCAAGCCCTCGCTGGCGAGCACCCGCGGCGGCCTCACGACCACGCAGGGCGATCACTCCATGCGCAGCGATCTGGCACGCTCGCAGTTCGGTGTGGACGGGACGGGAGTGGGAGTCGGGGTTCTCTCGGACAGCTTCGATTGTGCCGCGGGGCCGTTTGCGCAGGGACAGGCCTTCACACGAGCCGGCCAGGATGTCGTGAACGGCGACCTCCCTATCGGCGTACGTGTGCTGGAGGATCTGCACACCGTACCCGATGGCGAGTGCACGGACGAAGGCCGTGCGATGAGTCAGATCATTCACGATGTCGCCCCCGGGGCGTCCATTTCCTTTCACACTGCGTTCACGGGCGAGGAGGACTTCGCGGCCGCCGTCCGCGCGCTGGCCGACGACGGGGCCAAGGTCATCGTCGATGACGTCGGCTATTTCGATGAGCCGATGTTCGAGGACGGCGTGATCGCCAGGGCCATCGACGGGGTCGTGGCTCGCGGTGTGGCCTATTTTTCGGCGGCCGGCAACGAGGCGCGTCACTCGTATGAGGCGAAGTTCCGCCCCTCGGGTCGCAGCGGTGTTGCCGGTCTGCGGCATGACTTTGGTGCCGGCAGCAGCGTCTCGGACCTGCAGCGGATGACCGCTCCGCCGGGCACGATCGCGCTGCTGGCGCTCGATTGGGACCAACCCTCATTCTCCGCCAACGGTATCGACGGCTCACAGAGCGATCTCGATGCGATCTTCTACAACACCGACGGGTCGCCGGTCGAGCCGTGCAGTGACGATGCGGCGCAACTGGTGTGTCAGGTACCGGGTATCGCCGCCAACATCGGCGGCGATGCCGTCGAATTGCCGGTGATCGTCAATCTCTCCGATCGGGAAGTGCACGTGCGGTTGGGCATCGAGCTCGCCGCGGGTCCGGCGCCAGGGCAGATCAAGTACGTCTGGTACGACCTGGGCTCGGCCTCGCTGTCGGTCGATGAGTTCGCGACAGGTAGCGCCACCATCGTGGGTCACCCGAACGCCGCCGGCGCCGAAGCCGTGGGCGCGAGCGCCTGGTACCAGACAAAGGCCTGGGGTAGCCCGTTGCGCCCGACCTGCCTGCCGGCCTGCCTGGACAGCTTCTCGTCGGCCGGCGGAGCCCCGATCCTGTTCGATGCCCAAGGGCAGCCGCTCGCGGCCCCGCTCGTGCGTCTCAAGCCCGGGTTGATCGGGCCGGACGGAGGCAACACGACTTTCTACCAGACGACACTCGGCTTCGATGTTCCCGGCAGCTCGGAAGACGATGAGTTTCCGAATTTCTTCGGCACGTCGGCTGCGGCGCCGCACGTGGCTGCAGTAGCGGCGCTGCTCATCGACAAGCGCTCGCGTGATATTGCCGGCCATCGGCGCAGTCCTGCGCCGCGCGCCCTGACACCCGATGCGATCTACAGCGTACTGCGCCAGACGGCCGGCGAAGTGCGGCTGCGCAACGAGGGCGGGAGTCAGGGTCCGCAGCCCCTGCAGATGTCGGCCGCCGATACGGGGAGTGGGCAGACCAGGAGCTTCAGCTACGACGCCGGGTTCGGTCTCGTCGATGCCGTGCGCGCTCTGCAGGCGGTCAGCACGGGGCAGTAGCGGCGACAATGCTTCCGGTGAGCGGTCCTTCCATTTCTCTTGTGGTCGCGATGGCGCGCAATCGCGTGATCGGGAGCAACAATGCACTCCCGTGGCATCTGTCCGAGGATCTCAAGCGCTTCAAGGCGACCACCCTCGGTAAGCCGATCCTCATGGGCCGCCGGACTTTCGAATCGATCGGCAAGCCGCTTCCGGGACGCCGGAATATCGTTCTGACACGCGATCCTGCGTGGCGTGCCGAAGGTGTCGATGTCGTAAGGTCGGTCGAGGAGGCGCTGGCTCTCACCTGCGGGACGCCCGAGCTGGCGGTGATTGGCGGAGCCGAAATCTATCGCCTCACGATACCGTTTGCCGCGCGCATTTATCTGACGCGCGTGGAGGCGGACGTAGCGGGAGATACACTGTTCCCCGAGCTGGATACTGCGCAATGGAGTGAGACTCAGGCGGGGAGGCACCCCGCCGACGACCGCAATCAGTATCCGACTACTTTCCTCATTCTCGATCGATCGGCGTGAGTCGCTGCATGATCAGGTGCTCGGCCATCGAGAGATCGAGCTGTCCGGTCGCGTGTGAGACGGCATCGAGCTCATCGAGAATCTTCGCTTGCACGGCCCCGCGCCGCAGTGCTTCGGCGTACGGAATCTCAGGATGGAACATCACCATCGCGTACCGAGGGATAAAGTGTCGCGGGAACCGCAGTTCCAGCTCGAGTGCGAGCTGCCTCTGACGGACGAACTTGGAATCCAGCACGGTATGGCGCATCTCGGTGTAGTTCTCGAGCGCCATCTGAGCGATTGCAGCGGCGTTGGGCATGCGTTCGTGGCTGTAGGCGGCGAACAGCGACTGCCAGTCGTCGTGACTGTCCAGCAGCGTGTCCAGGATCGTGCAGTCCTCGAACGCGGCGTTCATTCCCTGGCCGTGGAACGGCACGATGGCATGCGCGGCATCGCCCACCAGCAACACGCGGCCACCGACGTGGAATGGAGCAGTGTGCACGGTGCCCAGTTGGCCCTGGGGGTGCGTGCGAAACTCCGTCGGCAGGCCGGGAATCAACGGCACCGCATCGGCAAACTCGCGCTGAAAGAACTCTTTCGCCCCCTCGGAGGCGGTCAGCGAGGCGAAGCTGCTCTCGCCTTTGCGTGCGAGAAAGAGCGTGGCCGTGAAGCTGCCGTCCGTGTTGGGAAGCGCGATGAGCATGAAGCCTCCCCGCGGCCACACATGCAGTGCGTTTGCATCCAACGCCGGCCGGCCCTCGACAGCCGGAATCGTCAGCTCCTTGTAATCGTGATCGAGGAACTCTTCGCGCACGGTGACGTGCGCCCCGAATGCAAGGCTCGAGCGCACGGGGGAGCCGGCACCATCGGCTGCGATGGTCGGAGCCAGCGGAATCTCATATTCGGCCTGCTCCACACCGCCGCGGAAACGCAGGACATTGCGGGCCGGATCCGCGCCCAGGCAACTCTGGCCGAAGCGCAGTGTTACCTCAGGCAGCCGCGCGGCTTGCTCGATGAGCAAGCGATTGAGGGCGCCGCGCCCGACGGAGTAGA
Source organism: uncultured Steroidobacteraceae bacterium (assembly GCA_964563075.1). Taxonomy (GTDB): domain Bacteria; phylum Pseudomonadota; class Gammaproteobacteria; order Steroidobacterales; family Steroidobacteraceae; genus 13-2-20CM-66-19. The sequence continues at coordinate 6,013 of CAZLYG010000122.1, forward strand.
TCACCTCATCGGCGCGCTGCCCATAAGGATGCAGTGCAATGCCACCGTGGCGATCGTGAACCATGCGTCCGCGCATCGGGATCAGAAGCGGGCGAATCTCATCCATCAGGCCCGCGCGCTCCAGCGCGCGAATGCCGCGGGCAGCCAATGCAAGATTGATGGATCGCCCGCGCTCGGATTCAGAGCGGCGCGGGTCGGGGCGGCGCTCGAACAGGCGGATCGAGAAGCCGCGCCTGGCCAGCATGACCGCCAGGAGTGTGCCGGCGAGGCCCGCACCGATGATGTTGACCGGCTGGTCGCGTTGCGGTTTCAAGCTTTGATGGCTCCCAGCGCACGCCGCAGCTCATCGGCGAATGCGAAGACGTCGGCAAAGGTGTTGTAGAGCGGAACCGGCGCCGCCCGGATGACATTCGGCTCGCGCCAGTCGCACACGACGCCACGCTGGCACAGAGAGTCGAAAATGCGCTTGCCGCGGTCAGCAGTTCCGGCGATGCGCATCGAAAGCTGACAGCCGCGGGCCGCGCCTTCGTGCGGGCTGATGATCCTGACATCCGGTGCCAGCCGGGCGAGCAGGAATTCCAGAAATCCGGTCAGTGCGAGGGATTTTTCCCGCAGCCGCTCGAACCCCGCTTCGCGGAATATCGCCAGGGATGCCACGAGCGGCGCCGCTGACAGAATTGGCGGATTGCTCACGGCCCATCCCGCCGCGCCAGTCGCAGCCCGGAATCGCGGTTCCATCTGGAAACGCGTTGCCAGCTCGTGTCCCCACCATCCCGAAAGTCGTGGCGTGCGTTGTGCATGGCGCTCGTGGACGAAGCATCCACCGATCGCGCCGGGACCCCCGTTCAAGTATTTGTAGCCGCACCAGACGGCGAAGTCGACATCTGCATCGTGCAGCGCGAGTGGGGTGTTGCCGATGGAATGCGCGAGATCGAAACCCACCATGCAGCCTGCGCGCCGGCCGGCGCGGACGATACGCGCGAGATCGAAGGATTGCCCTGTTCTGAACTGCACTCCCGGCCAGAGCACTAGCGCAATCTCGTCGCCGACCTGCTCCAGGCACGCTTCAATGGCCTCGGTCGTGAGGAGATCCTGAGTGGCGTGCGGCTCCAGCTCGATGAGGTTCTCCTGTGCATCCAGGCCATGCCAGGCAAGCTGGGAGACGACGGCGTGCCGGTCAGAGGAGAAGGCGCCCGCCTCGATGAGGATCTTCACTCGCCGGCCCGCAGGGCAATAGAAGCTGGCCAGCATGAAATGCAGGTTCGCGGTGAGTGAGTTCATCGCGACCACTTCGCTCGTGCGGGCTCCGGTCAGATAGGCCAGTCCCGGTGCCAGATTCTCGTGATAGGGGATCCAGGGGCGGCGCGATCCTTCATGACCGTGCACGCCGAGCGTCGCCCAATCCTCCATCTCCTCGAGGACTGCCTGGCGTGCGGCCAAGGGCATCAGGCCCAACGAATGTCCACACAGGTACACAAGGGGAGTGCCGTGCGCATCCGCGGGCACTGCAAAGCGCTGCCGGTAGCCGCGCAAAGGATCGGCTGCGTCGCGGCTGCGGGCGTGATCGAGAGTGGGCTCGTAGCTCATGGATGCGGGCCCGTCGAGGCCTCGCGCAAAGCATAAAGCAGCGGACGACTCGGCACTGCATCACCGCGCCAGGCGGGTATCTGCAACTCCAGCAGGTAGGCCCCGTCGGGGAGATTCTCCGGAATGAGAGCCAGCTCGGTGACGGTAGTGCCAGGCCGCTCCACCTGTTGCAGCGAGCTCACCCCGGCCGGCAGGCCAAAGAAGATGCGATGGGCCGTGAGGCGTCCCTCGTCGTGCTCCCGGTCGAGGGAAGGCAGGTCGACGACGAGGTGCTGGATACGGCGCCGAACGAGGGTCTGCGCTGCATCGCGGCTGAGATAAGGGACGGTGGGTGCCTCGGTTGTGCGGATGATCAGGGCCTGCGCGGCAAAGGGAGGCTCCGCTGGCCAGGCGCTCTCGATCGCTGCGCGCGTGATCAGGAAATCGCCCGGTTGTGGCTGCGGTGCCGACGTCTCGCTGACGGCTGCCGCCGCGACGGGGGCGACGGTGATGAGCAGTGCCGGCAGGAGGCCGTAGGGAACGACGCGCGCCGCATCGAGCCGTTCGTGGCTGAGATGCCCGACGGCCTCGGTGTGCGTCCCATTGCAGTGCGGGATGACGGAGATGACCTCGCAGTTGCAGCTGGCCCCGGCAGCGACGGATCCCGAGAACCCCGGCGCCTGGTATGGCCGGGAGGTGGCAGCCGGAGCACCGAAGTGTCGGGGTTGTGCACCCTGGAAGTCCAACTCGCGAGCCAGACTGACCGGGCGCGAGAGATCGACGACGACATCCCGCGCGCCAACGCGCAAGAGGGCGTTCAAGCCTTGCGCTCCATCACCGTCGCGCAGCGGGAACAGGTGCGCCGCTCCTGACTGGCGAAGAACCGGTCGAAAATCGGCGGGAACTGCGTCTCGATGTTGGTGAGCTCGACAAACTCCTCGTAGAGGAGGTTGTTGCACTTCTCGCAGTACCATTGGAAGCCGTCCAGCTCCCGGGGCCGGCGGCGGCGCTCGATCACGAGGCCGACGGTGTTGGCCTGCCGTTGCGGGGAGTGCGGCACTCTCGCAGGCAGCAGCAGGATCTCCCCCTGGCGGATGGGCACATCGACCGGCCGGCTGTCGCCCCCCGTCCCGTTCTGCATGGTTTTGAGAACCATGTCACCTTCGAGCTGATAGAAGAGCTCCTCGCCCGGGTCGACGTGGTAATCCTTGCGGGCATTGGGCCCACCGACGACCATGACGATGAAGTCGCTGTCGGGATGGTCCGCCCCGCCAAATAGACACTTGTTGCCGACAGGAGGCTTCAGCAGATGCCGGTTCTCATCGATCCAGCGCTGAAAGTTGAACGCCAGCAGGGATTGCATACCATGTCTCTCTTACGAGGCCGTCTTGCGTATGTTACGCGGAGGAACGTGCGAAATATGAACCTGTCGCGTGGAATCGCGTGCGCCGCTGCCGCCGCACTGCTGGGCGTGCTGGCCGGGTGCAGTCATCTGCCGAAGCCGCATCTGGCATGGCCCTGGAAACATCAGGCGGCTCCGCCACCGCAGGAGGTACACGAGCTCACGATTACGCCGGCAGCTGAAGGAGGAACGACGGCTTTTCCGCAGTACTGGAAGCGCAATACGCTCCTGGTGGATCTGCAGAGCGGTGGCAGCATGGGCGGCCTCGTGCTGAAGCCGGTGCAGGGAACCACCTGGCCCGTCCGGATCGCCTTCAGGGTCATGCCCGGGCAGTTCGGTGCGCTCGAGATTCGCGGCGACGCGCGCCTGCGCTTGCCGCTTACCCCGCAGGGCGCCAAGCCGATCGATCTCGAGCTGTCGCCGGATATGTACAGTTCGCGGACGCCACAACTGACGGTTACCTGGGGCCCGGCGGCGCTCCCTTAAAACCTAGGCGCCCTCCGGAGATTGATAGCCGCCGCACGGCGTGGAGATGGGCGAGCGGACAGTGTCCAGATCGTATGCAGTGAGCGAGCTTCCCCAGACGCATCCCGTGTCGAGTCCCACGAGGCCCGGTGCGAGCACCAGTCCCAGAGCGGACCAGTGACCGAACACGATGCGCACGTCACGGCTGCGGCGCGACTCGATCTCGAACCAGGGGCGCAGGGCGGACTCCCCGTGCTTGTGTACCGCGGGGGGCTTCCCCTTCATCTTCAAGTCGATTTTGCCATCGGTCGTGCACACACGCAGCCGGGTGAGCACGTTGATGACGAACCGGGTGCGATCGGTGCCCGTCAGGCTCTCGTCCCAGCGGTTCGGCTCGTCGCCGTACATGTGATCGAACAGCTTGCCCGGGTCCTTGCGCAGCGCAGCCTCGACTTCGCGGCCGAGCGTGAGCGCCAGGTCGGCACTCCACTGCGGGACCAGACCTGCGTGCACCAGCAGATCGCGGCTCTCGAGGTGCACGAGGGGCCGGGTAACGAGCCACTCGAGCAACGCATCCCGATCATCCGCGGCGAGGATGTCGTTGAGCGTGTCGGACTTGCGCGCGCGGCGGCTCCCGAAGGCCACCGCGAGCAGATGCAGGTCGTGGTTGCCGAGCACGACGACGGCGTTGTCACCCAACGCGCGCACGAAGCGCAGCGTATCGAGTGAGCGCGGACCGCGGTTCACCAGATCGCCCACGAACCAGAGACGATCGCGGTCCTCCGAGAACCCGATGCGCGTGAGCAGGGCGCGCAGCTCGTCGTAACACCCCTGCACATCTCCGACGGCGTAGCGAGTCACTGCAGAATTCCGGGCATGGCAAGCCGGAATGGCGCAATCGGCGCATCGAAGTGCGTGCCGTCGTCGCCGATCATCTGGTAGCTGCCCTGCATGGCGCCCACAGGGGTCTCGATCACGGCAGCACTGGAATAGCGGAAGCCCTGGCCTGGCTTCAGGTAGGGCTGCTCCCCCACGACACCCTCGCCGCGCACTTCCTGCACCTTCCCGTTCGCATCGGTGATCAGCCAGTGACGGGTGAGCAGCCGGGCCGGGACCTTGCCTTCGTTACGGATGGTGATGGTGTACGAGAAAAAGTAGCGGCCCTGCTTCGGGTCGGATTGATCGTCTCGATATCCGGTTTCGACGTCGACGCGAATCTTGTGCGCAGGGGAGTCCATGCCCGGATTCTATACGTTGCGGGCGGAGGTCTCAGGCGCGTCCTACGCGCACCGCGAGCACATCGCAATGAGCGGCGTGCAGCACGGTGTCCTCTGTGAAGTTCACCAGGATCGACACCCCGTGGCGCTCTCGGCTCCCAAGCACGATGAGGTCCGCACCGCGCTCACGCGCCACGCGCACAATCTCGGATTTGACATTCCCCGCCTCGACGCGTGTGGCGGACTCCGGTACACCAAGCTCTTTCGCGAGCGCCGCGAGCCTCTGCCGCGCGCGTTCCAGCAACTCTTCTTCGATCTGCACAGCAGGCATCAGGGTCTCACCCATCGGCTCGACGGGCACGAACTCGACGACGTGCAGCAATTCGATTTGCGCGCCGGCCGCGCTTGCCAGGGCCTGGCCTCGGCGTGCGATGGACAAGCTACTTTCCGTCAGATCGACCAGGATACGGTGATAGATCGGCATGCGTTCGGCCCTCGTCCTGCCCGGCTTCGATGGCTCACTCTTGCCGTGCGCTCACCTTCAGTCAAGTTGAAGTGCGAGGTCGTTGAAGGCCGCGGGGGCCAGTGTCTCGGGGCGCGTTCCGGGGTCTATGCCGCATGCCTGGATCTGCTCGAGGCTGACCACGCCCTTGAGAGCATTGCGCAGCGTCTTGCGTCGATGGGAGAAGGCTGCCGCGACGACGCCTGCAAATCGGGGGCTCACCCTGAATGCAGGCTCGCTCCGCACGGTGAGCCGCACGACCGCCGACCATACCTTCGGGGGAGGCCGGAAGGCTCCAGGCCCGATCTCGAAGAGCAGCTTCACGTCCACCCAGGGCGCCATCATGATCGTCAGGCGACCGTAGCTCTCATCCCCTGGCCCGGCTGCGAGCCGCTGGGCGACTTCGCGCTGGAGCATGACGTGCATGTCCCCGATCGATGCGTAGGACTCGAGCAGGTGGAACAGCAGCGGAGTGGAGATGTTGTAGGGCAGATTGCCAACCACACGTAGCCTGCCGCCGCGCGCGCGGGCGAGCGCGGCAAAGTCGAACTCGAGCGCATCGCCCTGATGGAGCGTGAACCCCTTATAGCCGGCAAAGCGAGCAGGCAGGAGGTCCGCGAGATCG
>CAZLYG010000123.1:0-11777 GCA_964563075.1 uncultured Steroidobacteraceae bacterium
AGCTGGGAGTGCGGCTCCAGCTGCGAGTGCGGGTGCGGCTGCGGCTTCGGCTCCGGCTCCGGCTCCGGCTCCGACTGCGACTGCGACTGCGACTGCGACTCCGGCTGCTGCGTGACCTGGCGGGCAAGCCGGCCAAAAGGCGCCTGATAGATGCGCTCCAACAGCCCGCCGACAATGATGTAGCCGACATGGCTGTAGCTGTAGAGCCGGCCGGCTGCATGCAGGCGGGTCCGCTCGCCGAGCAGGTTGCAGAAGCCCTCCAGATCGATATAACCGCTGGCGGCCAGAGGCGCTCGCAGCACATCCATCGCGTTCAGGCCGTGCGTGTGATCGAGTAACTGGCGAATCGTGATGTCGCCGAAGCGCAGCGCCAGGCTGCGCTCGAGGCCGTGCGTGATCAGGTTGTCGGCCAGCACGTCCTCGGCACCGAGACTCCCCTGCCCGATGGCGTGCAGCGCGAGCTTCGAGGTCACGAACTTCGCCGCGCACGAGATGGCCACGTGAGTGTGCGAGTCGAACTGCTCCGAACCTCCGGCGTGCTGGCAGTACAGCTCCGCGGAGTCGTCAAAGTAGCCCATCGCCGCCGCTTGGACCTTCAGCCGGAGCGCGTGACTCTGCAGGATCTGCTGCAGACGCTCGCGGGTCGGCCGCTGCGCGCCGGCTGCGGCTCTGGCGCCTGCCGTGACCCGCTCGACGCGCCCCGACTCGGGCTTCTGGGTCATCCGTGGCTTACCCGGCGGGCCGTCACATCGGCGAGCGGGACAGCCGCAATGACGATCACGAGATCACGCACGGTCGCAGATTCGAACAGCGCAAGCATCTGATCGGCGCTGAACTGAGTCTGCAGCACCTGCTCCAGGTCACTGATGATCGAGACGCGAGCGAGCGAGTCGAGCCCGAGCGCGTGCAGATCCGTGTCGGCATCGAGCGCGTCGGCCGGGATGCCGAGGATACGGCCGATGCATGTCAGGACGGTCGCAGAAGGATCAGTCACGTTCGCACCCGTGTTACGACCGCTCCCGGCGTGCCGCCAGTGCCGCCGGCGTGCGCTCGAGCGGCTTCAGAGATCGCGCACGCTGCTGCCAATCTATTACAGTCGCTCGCTGACATCAGCAGGTGTCGAGCATTCAGTGCCTGTCTTGACACACGGACTTGCGCCTCGGTAGCCTCGAATCAAATCCGACACCAATGTTATGTTGGCTGCGCAGCGGGGCTCCGCGGGTGCGAGGCGACGTGACAGGGAAACATACGAATCCGAAGCGGCCTGTGCGCCGACGCCGTCGGCGATAAGCCGCTTCAGTCGAAGCAATCCGTGTTCAACAGTCAATAGGGAGCGCGATCCATGCTTGCCAATACGAGTCCGTCTCATGTGTATGACCTGTCGGTCCGCGTTCACCTGAGCGCCACTCTGGTGGACCTCGAGGTGGTGGAGCTGCCGGCCGCGGTGCTCGCGGGCACTTCAGGGTGTGTCGGGACGTTGGGAACCGCATCGACCCTCGGCGGTTGCGCCGGGACCTTCGGCACTTCCGGCTGCGCCGGATGCGGCGGCGGGGCCGGGGAAGATCTGGCGTTCTGAAGGCGAACCATCAACGGAGGGACTGCAGTGAATACTTTCGACACTCATGCTTATGATCTCCCGGCGGATCACCGCGCGATCCACATGGATCTGGAACTGGTCGAGATGCCGGCGGCGCAGCTGGCGGGCAGCAATGGCTGCGCCGGTACGGTCGGATCACTCGGCACGCTGGGCGGAACGCTGGGAACGGCCGGAACGTTCGGTTGCTCCGGCTGCGGTGGCGGAAGCGCCGATGACCTGTCGTTCTAGCTAGATGAGCGGGTGTACGGGCCACCGCGCGTGGCCCGTCGCCAGCATCACATCGGGGCGCGGCAGCTCGAGGGGGGCGGATGGCGTGGGCGCTTGAGGTCGACTCACTTCAAAAGAAATACGATTCACTGCAAGCGCTTGCCGGTATCTCGCTCTGCGTCGAGCCCGGAGAGATCGTCGGAGTTCTCGGGCCGAATGGAGCCGGCAAGTCTACGCTCGTCGAATGTGCGCTGGGCCTGCGCCGTGCGGATTCGGGGCACATCACGCTTCTCGGTGAGGCGGTTTCTGCAAGGGGTCTGAGTGCGCAGCAGCGCAACGGGTTGGGCGTCGTCCTGCAGACGCCACTCCTGCCAGCCCTGTGGAGCGCTGCGGAGCTGCTGAGCACGCTGGGCCGGACGTATGCCACGTCCCGGCCCGCAGAGGACTTGCTGCGCGAATTCGGACTGCAGGATCACAAGAGCAATCGGCTCTCCAAGCTCTCAGGCGGTCAGCGCCAGCGTGCCGCGCTTGCCGCAGCCCTCGTTGGAAATCCGAAGGTCATGGTCGTCGATGAGCCCACCTCGGAGCTGGATCCACAGGCCAGGCGTGTCGCGTGGGACGCGTTGCTCGGCTGTCGCAACAAAGGCGGTGCCGTGCTCCTCACCACGCATCAGATGGAAGAGGCGGAAGAGCTGTGTGACCGCGTCATCATCATGGATCATGGCCGGATCCTGGCAGCGGGCGCACCCTATGAGCTGATCGCCGAGCATGGGCCCGCTGTGCAGCGCGTGCACTTGAGCTTCCAGACGGCGTTACCGGCTGCCGCACAGTCCTGGCTCTCCGAGCGCGTCGGAGCCGCAGGCATCGCAGAGTCGAGCGGCAGGCGTGCCACGGTCAATACTTCAGGCGTCCGCGGTCTGCGCGACCTTCTCTGCGCCGTCCACGAGCAGGACATCGTCGTGCGCGACGTCATGATCGAGCGTCACAACCTCGAAGACGTCTTCCTGCAGCTCACCGGCCGGGACATCCGCTCATGAGTGACACGAAGCCTCTGTATGCAATGCAGGCAGGCATCGACAGTCCTGTCCAGCGGCGTCCGGGAGTCATCGAGCTGTATCTCGCCTTCGTTCGCCAGCTAGGGCTCGATTTCGCACGCAACTCGCTCACGATGTTTTTCGTTTTCGTATTCCCTCTCGCCTTCCTGTGCGTGTTCGAAGCGGGCAAGCTCTCACAGGGCGCGCCGCTGATCCGCGTGGCACTCGTCGACAATGGGACAGGCGCCCGCGGCAATTTCGCGGATTTCCTGCGCAAGCACGAGAGGCTGTCCGTGACAGCGATGAGCGAGGCGGCGGCGGAGGAGGAGCTGCGTGCCGGGGGTGTCGACGCCGTGGTGCGGGAGAGCCTCGATGGGGCCGGCGCGACCCTGGTGCACGTACTGACCAAGGAGCGGCAAGGCAGCAACCCGGTGTTGCTGGTACTGGAAAGCGTCAAGGCGAGATACCTGGAGGCCAGGGCGGCTCCCGACCAGAGGCTGAGCTTCGCGTTCTCCAGTGTGCTCGGTGCAAGCTCCCTGGATTTCTCCACCTACGCAATCCCGGCGATCATTGTCCTCGCGCTCATTCAGCTCGCCGTCTTCGGGACGGCGGGGCCGCTCATCACCGCTCGCGAGCACAACGCGTTCCGTCATCTGTTCCTGGCGCCCGTGCCGGTCGGGACATTCCTGTTCGCGCACATCACGGTGCGGCTCGCGGTGATCCTGCTTCAGGTTCTGTTGATCATGGTCATCATGTCCTTCGTGTTCGGCGACCGCATCTACGGCTCCTGGGTCAGTTTCTTTCTGACCTCGGCCTATGGCGGAGTGATGCTCGCCGCGATGGGCTACATGATCGGCGGACTCGTCCCCAACCAGCAGCTCGGCTCCCTGGTCCTGAACCTCGTGAACTTCGGCGGCATCTTTCTGGGGCAGGTCCTGACCGACCTCGCCTCGAACCCTTACCTGTCGTGGATCGTTCACGCCAATCCGATCTCCTATGTCGCCGATGCCTGCCGGCAGGTCGCCCTCGCCACGCGAGGTCTGCACTCACTCGGTGTCGACCTGGCGGCGATCGGCGGTTTCGGGATCGTGTTTGCCATCATCGCCATCGGCGCGTTTCGTCGCAGCTTCCTTCAGCCGCTTCCATAGGCCGCGTCATGTCATCGCCCGATTGGGACTTCATCAGACTCTATCCGGGCAGCCGGCCCGAGATCATCGACTATTTCATCGCCGGAGAATTGCGCCGCTCCGCTTCCGCGCCCCCAGAGAGCTCACCGGCGTTTCTGCGTCGCCAGGAAGGCAACCATCTCTTTCTGGAGCTGGCGCTGCCGCAGCCGGTGGAACCGCGCTCGACGCAGACGCTCGCCGCAAAGATGCGGGCCATGCGCGTGTCGTTCCAGGAGATGTGTGGCAGTCACGTGAGCCACTATCGGCCCCTGGTCACGCTGCCGGAGACCGACAGGAGCGCCGAGCGAGCGCAGACTCCGCTGGAGATCCTTTCAGTCCGTTCCGACTACCTGCAGGAGGCATTTCCCGACCCCGCGACATCCGGCCTGGTGCGCACCTGCGTAGGGCAGGTGTGCGCGTTGGTCAGCGAGATCCTGTCGGTAGAGCTGGCTGGACGGGGCTCGCGCAAGACGCTCGTACCCGTCATCTGGGATCTGATGCTGCGTACCTTTACGCGTCTTCTGGGACTGGCGAGTCGTACCGAATTCACGACCGCCCACGCTCAGTTCTGCATCGCGATCAATGATGGCGTACGCACGCTCGAGGAAGCCATCGTCCACAAGCACGAGGAGCTCCGGGAGAAAGGCATCCCCGTTCCCTTCACGCCCGAGGAGCTGACGGTCGAGGAGCGGCACGTGCGCGAGGCGGCTGCACACGTACTCGAGGACATCCGCCAGCAGTTGGAAGAGCACACGTTCGCGGACGAGTGGGCGCGGCTGGGAGCCTGCCACCACATCGCGCATGTGCTCTTCAACGGAGCGGGGCTGACACTCGCGGACGAGTTCTATCTGACCACCCTGTCCGGTCTGGCGCTGCTCGACAGTCAGCTGGCGATGGCCCAGAAGTAGTGTCCGATGTTTCAGACTGCGCTCGAGCACTACCTGGAGAACGGCTTCCGGCAGTTACCCTTCGCCGGGCTGGTCATGCCCTTTGGCGCGGTCGTCGGTCAGGTCCGTGAGCTACATGCCAGCGATCTGGGCGCGCTCGACCTGTTTCGGGCCCAGTGCTCAGCCGGTGCACTGACGCTGGGCTATCCCCATATCCTCAGCGCCAGCGGCCGGGCCATCGCCGGGCGACATGCACCGGCGGGGGCAGGCGCCAGTGACGTACCCGCCGAGGCCGCGATCAGCGCGGTCGTGGAAGCCGCCGAACGCTACGCTTCGAGCATTTACCTGGAAGAGGAGGTGCAGGTAGCCAGCTGGGCGGAGCTCGGTACCCAGGCCATTCCGATCGAGACGATTGCGCGTTGCTCCGCGGAAGAAATGGAGGCCGGCTGCCCACTGCGCATGCCGCCGGCCCAGGAGCCCATCCGCTGGGTTGCGGCCTGGGCGCCGTTGGAGAAGGCGGTGCGCTACGTGCCGCTCGTCATGTCGCACGTCATTTCGAATCTGTGGCGCGGCGAGCGGTTCTGGTCGCCGATATCCACCGGCATCGCCGCACATACCGATCCCTGGCTCGCGGTCGAGCGCGCCATCTATGAGGCGATCGAGCGCGACTGCATCGCCCTTACGTGGCTGCTGCGCCGGCGTTTGCGGAGGATCCAGCCCGCCAGCGATGCGCCAGGCACCGATCTTCATTCGCGGGCCAGTGATGGCCGGTACTCACAGTTCCTGCACTTCGATGCCACGACGGATCTGGAAGTGCCCACCGTGTACACCCTGCAGCTCCACGAGTTGGATGCCGCCTGCGCACAGATCGTCTCCTGCTCGACCGGCACGAGTTTCGCCGCGTGCTGCAGCAAAACCGTCCGCGAATGCCTGAACACCCGCCTGGCCGTTCTCGCCGGCAACGAGCTGCCAGCCGACATCAATCAGTTCTCCGATCTCGTTCACGGGGCCACTTACATGGGTCAACGCGAGCGCCGGCCCGCCTTTGACTTTCTGACCGACACGACCGAAGCAGTCAGCCTCGCTTCGCTGGACGCCGGTGGCGAAGCCCCGGTGAAGGAACGGGTGGCTCGCGTGCTACAGCGGCTCGAGGCCCTCGGGATGCATCTGTATCTCATCGATCTGACGACCGATGACGTGCGCGAGGCGGGCCTCATCGTCGTGCGCGCGATCGTGCCGGAGCTGATGCCTTTCTCCTATGTACACCGCGCCCGCTATCTGGGGCATCCGCGTCTGAAGAGTTTCGCCGCATCCATTGGAGCAGACGCGAGCCGCCTCAACGAATTTCCACAGCCCTTCTCCTGAAGGTGCACACCGCGATGCTCGTACTTTGTGCCGACAGGTTTGGTCAGGAGGTGGCGCATTCGATGGCGTCCGCGCATGCCGTGGATGTGCGGCCGATGCCGGAGTTTGCTGCCGCACTGCAGGGCCGTCCCGCCGTGACGGATGATCTGCAGCCCGTCATCGTTGCGGCGAGCAGGCCGTGGCCCAGGCTGTTCCAACAGATCGGGGCGGCCATCACGGGCGTGCGCGCGCGTGGGACCTTCGTTTACATCGACGGCGCGGCTCTCGTCATCGGCCCGACACACGACGCGGGCCGGGGCTGCTGGCGCTGCTTTGCGCGTCGCGAGCTTATGCATCTGGGGGCGGATGTTCCTCCGGACTCTGAGCTCGCGCGGCGCCAGTTCCTGGACATGAATCCCGACTACGAAAATCTTGCCTGGCTGTCCCACGTTGCGCAGTTGGCGGGCTCGATGGCGCTGCGGATCCTCGGGCCGGCCAGCGTGCGTAGCGGACTCGTGTGGAAACTCAATCTTCTCAGTGGTTTGGCGAGCGAAGCCTGCATCGTGGGCCTGCACGGATGCTCCTGTCGGGATGCGGATGCGCCGCGAGCACGGTTCGTCGACGCGCTGCGTACGCTCTTGCCGGGGAGTTGAAGTCGTGGAAGGCACCGCACAACTGCGAGCCATTGCCGCCTTCTACCGCGCCGACGCGGAGCTCGCCCGCCACTTGCCCGAGCGTCCAAGGTTCACTGACGAGGTTTGCGTGGTGGCTTGCGGCCAGGAAGGCATCGTGTTCGTATCAGCCGCAGGCTCGCGCCTGGTCAAGGGCGCCGCCGCTCCCGCGATGATGGATCTGCTCCCGCACCTCAGCGGTGAGAGAACCCTGCAGGAGCTGTGCACGTCCTGTCCCTCGTTGCGCCCCGATCAGGTGTTCGATCTGATCTGCTTTCTGTGGCACATGGATCTCCTCGAGGAGGGACGGGACCCGCGCGAGCGCTATTTCGATCGCCAGGCTCTTGCCTATACCGGCACGCTGCTGGGCGTGTCCGAGGCGAAGCGCAACCGACATGAGGCATTGAGCCGGTACCGGCAGTCGCTCGTCGGCGTGCAGGGCGCCGAACAGGAAGCGAGCGCCGAGCTCTGCGCAGCTCTGCAGCGAGACGGTGTGCGATGCACAGGAGCAGCGGACGGCCCGAAACCTGCGGACCTCACGATACTGATACAAGGACCGGAGTCCCCTCGCAGCAGGCGAGTTGCCGAGTTGAGCGCCTGCATCGACGAGGGCACGGCCGTCCTGGTCGTCTTTGTCGCGGATTCGCTTCTCCAGGTAGGGCCGCTGCTGAACGGAGTGCATCGCTGCACCGCCGAGTACATCGAGGAGCTGCGCGGGCTGGCTCCCGATCTGTGCACAGCGAGCTCGGCCTGGGTGCGAACGGCGGCACCGCTCATCACACTGCATGTGGTGAACTACCTGATGGGGCTGAGCAAGGGAGCGCTGCAGAACCTATTCGTTCGCTACACGTCATCCGGCGAAGGACTCGCTACATCGACCCAACTCGTGCCGCTGGTCTTCGGGGCTCACTCGTCGGCGCCGAACCTCGGGTCGCGATGGTGGGATTCGCCTCTATGGAAGTTGCACGAAGTGTCCAGCCTGCGCGCTGCGGGTGGGGACTCTCCGCTGGCGTATCGCTCTCACTACAACGCGCACAACGTAGCGCTGCACAGCCGTGCCATCAGTGCGTCCGAGGGCGGCATTGCAAGTCGGGATCTGGATGCAGCCCCGGCGCACCCCGCGCGGCTCGATGAGAGCTCGCTGCTGTCGATTCTATTCCTGGGCGCGGGATTCGTGAGCGCGGCTGGCCGCGCACGTCGGGTGGCCCCCTCGGGAGGGGATTTGCGTTCCTGCGAAATGTTCGTCTATGCGAGGTCGGTGCACGGCCTGGCCGAGGGACTGTATCGTTACGATGGCCACTCGCACTCTCTGGATAAGATCGCGGGCGAGGAAGCGCGGGGCGAAATCTGCTCCAGGCTGCGGCTGCGCGAATTGCCGGACTGCCTGCTGTTCGCTCTGGCGAACCTCGGCCGTGTACGTCAGAAGTACGGCATGCGGGGCTACCGCATCGTGCACTACGATTCGGGTGTTTCCACGGCATTCGCGCAACTGCGCGCCGCATTTCTGGGGTTGCGCTGCGATTCCCTGCCGGAGCTCGATGCCGACCTTCTGCAACCCTATCTTCATCCGCAACTCGGCACCCGACGCTTTCTTACCGCCTGTGCGGTGGCCATCCGCAGTGCGGGCCAAACTACTGGCGAGCGTGCGGGCGAGGCTCCCTTCACGGATGAGCTTGAGTTGCTTCTGCGTGACTCGTCACGCAATGCAGACCGTTTGCGCGGTCCCGCGCTCGAGCTGCCCGTGCATCTGCGACACCGAGGGCGATGGAGTGAGGTGCTCGCGGAGCTCTTGCACCGGCGTGCGACCCGGGTATTCCAGGAGCGTGCGCTGTTGCCGGCACACTCGAAAAGTCTGAGCCACGTGCTGCAGTGCGCGCTCGACTACACGAGGTGCGGGGCGCTCGCTGGGCTGCATGCGTTCGTGATCGAGGCGCAGGATGACCGGGCACTCCCGTCCAGGATTACGCGTTTCGCAGCAGGCGTGGCGCCGCAGGTGATCCCGCCCACCGCACTTCACTCGCGTATGCCCCCGCTCCTGGGTCAGTACTTCCCGAATCGCGCTCCGTTTCTGGTGATCGTCGGCGCCAATCTCGCCCAGGACATTCGTCGCCAGGATAACGCGGCGAATCGCTACGGCCTGCATCTCGCCGGATTCGTCGTAGGGCACCTGTGGATCGCGACGCAACTGCTGGGACTGGCTGGCACGGCCATCGGTGCCGTTCTCCTGGATGCCGTATGCGCTGCGACGGGAGCGAACGGGTACGACGAAGCTCCGCTGCTCGCGTTCTGTGCCGGGTCACCTCTGCCGGATCCAGTGCAGGCGCGCCGCTCCGAACGGCAACCCGCGGGTATCTCAGAATGAACGCCGCCCCCTCCCAAGCCCTGGTGCAGTTTCGCCTGCATCCGCAGACACGTGTCACTCGCAATGGAGATGGCACGTACCTGCTGGTGCCGGCTGGATCCCCGTCACCCCTGCAGATCGGCTCCTCCTTTGCCTGGTTCCTGGACGCGCTGTCCCGCGGTACGGACCGCAACGAGCTTCTGCAGATCGCGCGGGCGAATCGGGTCGCAGCCAAGGATGCGGACCGCTCGGTCAGCGCGCTGCTGGAGGCACTGAGCCGGCGCGGTTGCTTCGATGTTCCCAGGAGGAGGCCCGTCCGCGGGGGCGGACTCTACATTGGCAACTTGGACCCGCTCGCAAGCGGCATCGTCCGCGTGTGCCGTTACGTGCCCTCCGCAGTGTGGCTCGCGTTGCTCGCAACCGCTGTTGGCGGTTCCGGCTGGGCCGTCCTGCACCTCACCAGCCAGCTGGCCGGGGCAGTACACAACGATGTGCGCTGGCGGCTTGCACCGCTGCTGCTGGCTTGCGCATTCACTTTGTGGATTTGCACGCCGATTCACGAGCTTGCGCATGCACTGGCCTGCCGGGCGATGGGACAACCGGTCACCAGCCTGGTGCTGTTTGCTCGCTGGCGCGCCATACCGGCCTTGATGGTAGACGTGCGCCATATGGTCGCCATTCGCTCCAGATGGCAGCGCGCCCTGGTGCCCGCAGCGGGCCCGCTCTGCGATTTTCTGCTCGCGGGCGCCCTTTCGGGCATCGCCTTGCGGGTCGCACCGCACGACACCTTGCGACAATTTCTGACGTGGTCGGTGGCATTACAGCTGTTCAACACGTTGTTCAACCTGAACCCGTTCCTGCGCACGGACGGAAGCTGGACGTACAGCATCCTGCTCGGCAATTACCACCTGCCCGAGGCGGCGCGCGGCGCCACCACCAACGCATCGCCCCGGCAGGTATGGAGTTACCGATTGGTGTGGCTCGGTTACCTCGCGGTGGCGGTGCTGGTGTGCTCGGCAGTGTTGCGCACCGTGTTTCGATGACGATCTATCGAGGAGACTGCAATGGATGATCTGATTGCAAGCGCGCACCGCTCGCGGCGCGCCATTCGCGCTCTGCTGGCGCTCGCCCTGCTGTGCGGCCTGTGCTCACGTGGCATGGCGAGCTCGCCCCTGATCGCGCAAGTCGTGGGCACCGGGCAACCGGTGATTGCCGTCGCAGGACTCTCGACCTCGGGAGACGTATGGCGCCCGATGGCGACCCGCCTGGGCAAAGACTTTCAGTTCCACCTCGTCACGCTCGCCGGATTCGCGGGTACCCACGCCGCCGACAATGGCAAGCTGATTCCCTCGACGGCCGGCGCCATCATCGAATATGCGCACGCCCGGCATCTGCAGCATCCCATCCTGCTCGGACATGGGGTAGGCGGCATGATCGTGCTGCAGGTGGCTGAAGATGCGCCCGAGCTGGCATCGCACATCGTTCTCATCGACACCCTGCCTTTCCTGGGCGCTGTTGCGCTCAACGCGACGGATGCAGCCGCCGCGCAGGCCGGCGCAGCCCGCTTCCGCGACGCGGTCGAAAAAGCTTCCCCTGCAGACTTTCTCAGTGGACAGCGAATGCAGGTGCAGGGGCTGGTCACCTCGGAGGAAGATCGGGCCCGCGTTCTCGGCTGGATCGCGCACTCCGACCAGACCGCGGTTGCCGCAACACTGTATGAATCGCTGACGACGGACCTTCGACCGCATCTCGGTGGCGTCAAGGCCCGCACATTAGTGCTGATGCCTTGGATCGCGCCGAGTCCGTTCACTCCCGAGCAGACGCAGAAGTTTGTCGAGTTCCAGTACCGTGGACTCGAACACGCGCAGATCCAGGTCATCAGCAACACGCGCTCCTTCATGATGCTGGATCAGGCAGCCGCTCTCGATACGGCCTTCCGGCAGTTCGCTGCGAATCGGCTCGCTACGAACTGAGGTGCGGCGATGGTGTTGCGGTGCACGTGCTGGCTGGCGAGTGCGGCGCTCTGCGCCGCATGGGTTGGCTGGGCCGGCCCCGCCCACGCGAGCGGAGGCGTTCCCGATGGCACATCGCAGGAAGAGATCCTCGACACACGGATGCGCACGCTGCTGGCGCAGAAGCTGCTGTCAGCCGGCGGAATCGTCTACCTCGACGGCGATCGCCAGCCGGTGATCCACGGTTATGGCACGGCCGACTCGCGCCGCGGAGATCCCATATTGCCCGAGCGCAGCCGCTTCCTGCTGGGCTCGGTGACCAAGATTTTCACCCGGATCGCGCTGCTGCAGCTGTACCAACAAGGGGCGATTCGCTCGTTCGAAGGACCCGCGCAGCCCTATCTGGGACCGGTGCGGCTCCCCAGGCCTGCCGGCCGTGACATCACCATCGAGCAGCTCATGCTGCACACGAGCGGACTCGAAGATGCCCTGTTTGGCCTCTACGGGGGCGCCCCGCTCGGCGAAGCGGACGCTGCCGCGCAGCTCACGCGCTATCTGCCGGGCGTCATCCCCGGAGT
>CAZLYG010000124.1:0-4760 GCA_964563075.1 uncultured Steroidobacteraceae bacterium
CCCGCCTTGAGGCCCTGAGTGACGACCACCCCCACCCCGACGCGACGCCCTGTCGTGACCGGAATAGTGGTCGCCTCCCCTGTCTCGGAAGGACTCGAGCCGCGGACCACGACGACGGTGTCCCCGAGCGCAGAGGTCTGGATGGCCGTCTGCGGGACCACGAGCGCGCCGTCCTGCGGCGGCAGGTCGAGGACGGCCGTAACGTACATTCCCGGATGCAGCGGATGCTCTGGGTTCTGCAGGATGGCTTCGACGCTGACGTTGCGCGTCTGCTCCTCCACCTTTGGCTCCAGGGCATTCACCTTGCCAGTGAAGGTGCGGCCGGGCCACGCGTCTGTTTTTACCTGGACGCTCTCACCCACGCGCACCTGCGGCAGATCCTGTTGCGGCAAGTTGAAATCGACGTAGAGCTCATCCAGATCGGTGAGTGTCGCGATGGCATCGCCGGCGTTCAGATACTGGCCCGGGTTGATGCGCCGAATCCCCAGAACCCCGGCAAATGGAGCACGGATATGGTGTTGCTCGATGCGCGCATCGAGCTGGCGAACGGAGGCCTGCGCCTCTTCCAGCTCGGCTTCATGCTGCTCCAGCAGCTGCCGCGGCTCGACATTGCTCGGCGCCAGCTTGCGCGAGCGTTCCAGTTGGATCGTGGCGTAATGGGCCTGTGCCAGTGCGGACGCGCGGTCGGCTTCCTCGGGAGCCTGATAGAGATCGACCAGCGGCTGTCCGGCGGCCACGCGCTGTCCCGCCTCGAAGTGAATCGCGACGACGCGACCTGCGATTTCCGGCGTGAGCATTACCTCGCGCACGGCGCGCAGCGTGCCGATGGCCTCGAGCGTCATTGGGACGCGTGCCGGCTTTACTACCACGGCGGTGACTGGAACGGGCGCGACCGGAGGCTGCGGCGCCGGTTCGGTCCGCACCGCACGCCACACTGAAACTATGACACACAGAACGATGAACCCGACCAGCACTCCCCACGTGGGATTGATGCGGGACCGGACGGGCGCACGCTTCAGGAGCACTCGAACCTCCGACGGTGGTCTGTCGCCACTTGAGCGAAGGAGAATATACCCTGAGTCTATCGGTGAGGCGCTGCCACGGCCACGCCGGGCGCCAGGATGTCCCGCGTGCCGGACGCCCGGCCTCGACGTGCGGAGCAGAGCGGCCTTGCAGAACAAGGCCGCTTGCCAACCCCCCTCGTGGCGCTGTCAAGCGCACTGTCGTGCGTCATTGCGCGCCATCTAAGCGAACTCCCGGGCGCTTCGCGCTCCTCGGGAAGGTCCTGACGCTCCAGAGACAGTGGTAGTGGAGTACCCGGAAGAATCAGTTCCCGCGACGGACTATATAGAAGCCGGCCGGCGCGGGAAGTTGTGGAAAACCGCAACCGGCCGCCGATGTTGGTCACCGCAAGCTGGGCAGGCGAATCGCCTCGATCAGCCCCCGTTTGCGCGCAGCCTCGCTCAGCAGCCGCAGGCCGGCGGCATCGATCCGCTGCACAGTCGAGCCGTCGAGCGAGTCGCCACGTCCCGCGGTGCGCAGACGCTCGTGCAACACGCCAATTCCATGGATGGTGCAGTCGGCCGGCAACTCAACACTGCAGCGGCCCTCGGCACTGTTGGGATGTGACTGCGCTTGCATAGTGGCTCCAGAGCGCGAGCTGACAGCTGGGACAACGCATGATCACCTGGCTGGCGACGACAGCGGAGCATCACGAGAGCTTGCGACTCGAGTTCCCGTCGATGCGCTCGATTCAGCTGTTCGGGAAACCGGTCACGCACTGGCAGGTGCTCCCCGCCAGGAGCGCCGATTTCGAGGAAGCGGCGCTGCGGGCGTGCCGGCGAGCGAATTGGGCCAAACCCGCCCCTGGGATGCTGGGGGGACCCGCGGAGACTCATGCCCCGCGGAGGAGGTTCGTCGGTTATCGACGGAATCCCTCAAAAACGGACATATCCGGAATCGGGTACATGCGTCCGCGAGGGTCCTCTGGCCGGTGCTGCGCGCGGCGCTGGCAAGGAGTCGGCAAACCCGCCGGTCGGATCGCCCCGCCTGGGACGGCCACCGCGCGATTCAGCGCGCGCGGCCGAGCCTCGCCGTCATCGCGCGATTCGGTGCACACATTGTGCTTGCGCCAACACGCTTGCCGCAGCCCGCGCGACAATCACCCTGTCACTTCGCCGGCTCGATGCGCAGAATCGCCCCGTGCACTTCGTCCGTGGCGACGTACAGCAGTCCATCCGGCCCCTGCTTCACATCCCGTATCCGCTGGTGCAGATCGACCAGCAGCGACTCACGGCGCAGCTCCTCCATTTTTTCGTTGAACAGAATGCGGTCGAGACGCCCCGTGCCCGGGACCTCTCCATACCGCAGCCCACCCACGAACAGATCGCCCTTCCACTTGGGCAGCTTGTCGCCGGTGTAGAACGTGAGGCCGGAGACCGAGATGGAGGGCATCCAGTACACGACCGGCGGCTCGAAACCCGCATGCGTGGGCTCCTGGGTCTTCGCCTGCCAGGGTCCCGGGTAGGTCCGGCCGAGGCTGACGAGCGGCCAGCCGTAGTTGCGCCCGGGCTTGAGGACATTGATCTCATCACCCCCGTTCGGGCCCATCTCGCTCAACCAGACCTCATTCGTGCCGGGCCGCACCGTCAGTCCCATGGAGCTGCGATGCCCGAGCGTGTAGATCTCCGGGCGATATCCCTGCTTGCCCACAAAAGGATTGTCCGGGGGCACACTGCCATCATCCCGCAGGCGAAGTACCTTCCCAACGAGTGAGTTCGGGTCCTGCGCCGTGTCCCCGCCCGTCGCGATCCACAGCATGTTGTCCGGTGTCATGGCGAGGCTGACGGCGCCATGCATGTTGTCGCCTACCCAAATGTCGCGCACGTCGGTCAGCGCGCCCTCATTGAGGCGCGCCCGAACGACAGCTACCGTAGAGGTCTTGTCGGGGAGCCATTTGCTGTAGCTGAAGTAGACCCAGTGGTTCTGGCTGAAGTGCGGGTGCAGAACCAGGCTCATATAGCCATGGATGGCGCCGATGGCTCCCGACTTTCCGGCAAACCGGGACGGGGGACCGCCGCTGATGGGCTTCGGATCGAGTACCCCGTTGTGGATGATCCGCAGCTGTCCTACCCGCTCGGTCACCAGCAGATCCCCGTCGGGCAGGAAAGCCATGCTGTAGGGATAGTCCAGTCCCTTCACGAAAACCGTGACGCGTATGTCCTGCACTTCGGCCGTCTTGTAGAGGAAGGGACCCTGGGGCAAGGGCTGGTCGGCCAGGCCGGTCGGCGCCACGGGCACGCCGAAAGAGAACGGCACTTTCTGCTGCGCTCCGGCAATGCTCCCTGCCAGAACGGTCATGGCGACGGCTGCGAGAACACGGCGTATGGATGTCATGGGGACCTCAGCATGTCGAAGTCAACATCGCCGCGACACTCTACGGGCGCAGCCGGCGAACTTCGGCAGCGCATTGCGCACCCACCACTGGCCGGACAGCGAGACCGGCCCCAGCGCCTCCATGTCTCTGCGCCGCGGGCCGTTCACGCATATAAATCAACCAGTTACACGAGCACCGCGTCTGCGAGCACCGCTAGAACGTCGAGCGAGTGGCGCCGCCGTCGATCACGATGCTCTGCCCGGTGATGTATCCGGCAAACCGGCTGCAGAGCCAGGCGACCAGCGTGCCCACATCCTGGGGGTCGCCGAAGCGGCGTGCAGCGATCTGAAACGCCTCTGCGAAGCGCGCAACCTCGCTCTCATAGGATGTGCCGGCGGCCAGCGCGCGCTGTCCGAACTGTTCTTCGACAAACGCCGTATGGAACATGCCCGGCAGTACGTTGTTGATGGTGACGCCGTGCCGGGCAACGCGCAGCGCAACGGCACCGGCATAGTTGATGAGCGCCGCACGCGGCGCGCCGGAAAGAATGCGCAATTCCAAAGGAAACTTGGCCGCGATGGTGGCGATATTGACGATACGGCCCCAACCCCGTTGAACCATGCCCTCGAGTACGGCCTTGATGAAATGCACCGGACTCAGGAGGCCCGTATCGAGGCTGGCCTGCCACTGCGCCTCATCGATCGAGCGATAGTCCTCTGTCATGAGCGGCGGTGAACAAGTGGAAACGAGGATGTCCGGTGCAGGGCACGCCGCGAGAATGCGCTCCCGACCCGCGACATCGGAATGGTCCGCGCATACGGGTGTTACGCTCACACCGGTCGCAGTAGCGATCTCGTGCGCTGCTGCAAGCAATCGCGGTTCGTTCCGCGCCGAGATGACCAGATTCACGCCCTCGCGTGCCAGCGCGAATGCAGCGGCCTTGCCCATACCTGCACTGCCGCCGTTGACGAGGGCCTTACGACCGCGAATGCCCAGATCCATCGTTAAGTATCAGCCCATTGTCGCAGAAGATTGTGATAGATCCCCGCCAGGCGCACGCAGCCATCGTGGTCCGCGCCGGTTCGAACGAGCTGCTGCAGTGTGTTGTCGAGATCAAAAAGGATGGTGCGACGGGTGTCATCCCTGACCATGCTCTGAACCCAGAAGAACGCTGCCAGCCGCGCGCCGCGCGTCACCGGCTCGACGCGATGGACTGTGCCCCCGCCATACAACACCATGTCGCCGGCAGGCAGCTTGACGCGCTTCTCCTCCCCCGCCTCTCCGATAATGAGCTCGCCTCCGTCGTATTCTGCGGGGTCGCACAGAAACACTGTCGCGGAGAGATCCGTGCGCACGCGATGAGGCGTACCGAATACGGGCCGCA
>CAZLYG010000124.1:4770-9287 GCA_964563075.1 uncultured Steroidobacteraceae bacterium
GTGTAGCGATTGAGCAGTGGAGGAACCACTTTCAGTGGCAGAGCCGCGGCGATGAACTGCTGATTCCTGTCCAGCTCATCCAGGATCACACCGCCGCGGCGCCGGGCGGCGGGGTGTCCCTCCGGCACCTGCACATTGTTCTTCGTCCGGCTCGAGAGGTACCCCGCGGTTGCCTTGCCATCGACCCAGTCAACCGTCTCGAGCGCCTTGCGGAACTCGGTGACCTGCGCTGCGCTCAGCAGCCGGGGGACAACCAGCACCATGTATCAGAAGCGTACGTTCAGGCTCAGGAATGCCGTGCGGCCTGCGGCCGGCACGTGGTGGAAGAAGTGTAGCTGATCGTAATAATAGCGGTTGGTCAGATTGTCCAGGTTCAGCTGAGCGTCGATGCGCGTGCTGATCGCATACCGGGCCATCGCGTCGAATGCCCAGAATCCCGGCACCGTCTTGACCGGCGGCACGTTCTGAGTCTCCTGCGAGGAGACGAAACGCCCGCCGCCGCCGATCTGAAACCGCGGCAGAACCTGATACACGCTCCAGAAGGTCAGACTGTGCTTGGGCGTGTTCATCAGCGGCGATCCGACCGGCGCCGCCCCGGGCGTGGACCCGGTCTGCTGGCTGTCGAGGTAAGCGTAGCCGCCGGTGATCTGCCAGTCCTGGGTGATCCGGCCTTCCAGGCGCAGCTCCGCGCCATCGACCTGCTGGCTGCCCGCCAGGATGTTCAACGCCACGTTGTTGGGGTCGGGGACGCGCGCATTGTCCTTGCGGATCCTGAAGATCGAGCCGCTGACATCGAGCCGGTTCTGCGCGACTGCCCACTTCGTACCGAGCTCGTACGACCTGTTCTTCTCCGGATCCAGCTGCGCGTTGTTGAGAGAGAACGAGCGCGAGCTGCTGATCAGCGACAGGTCTTCCGCGGACGGATTGAACGAGGTGCCGAAGGAGAAATAGGCATTGCCGTTGGCGGCAATCTTGTAGGAAATGGCCCCGCGGTAGCCGACCATTTGGTCCGTGTGGAGGATGTGGTCGCTCTTCGTGAGCAGCCCCGGAGTAGCGGTGGAGAAGTTGTAGTCGTTGTAATCGACGTGGAAGTAATCCCACCGCAACCCCAGTATCGCCGTCCAACGACCCAGCGTCGCGGTATCCATGGCGAACGGGCCGGCACTGCTGCCTATCAGGTGCGTCGCATAGCGGGGATAGGTGGTCTTCGCGGTGAAGTCCTGGTTCTCATTCGGCGTGAGCAGGTTGGTGCCTGGCACGCCACTGCTGTTCCAGAACGTGGGCGCCGCCTTTTCGTGACCACCCTCGGCGCCGATGACCGCGGCGTTGTGAAGAGCACCGAGTTCCCAACGGACAGTCCCGAAGAATTGATCCCACAGCATGCGGTCATCGCTGGCCCCGGTGTTGTCGTTACGCGTCACGGTTACGGTCGCGACCGGCGTAGTTGAGGGTAGCGTCGCCGTGGTCAACGGCTCGCTGAAGCGGAACTCACGCTCGTAGTCGGCGTAGCGGATCACGTTCTGTAGCGAGAACGTGTCGGAAAAGTCGTGAATGAGCCGCACAGTGCCGATCTCGGTCCGCGTGCGCATGTAGTCGTTGCGGAACCCGTAGTAATTGTTGCGCGGCACATCCGCAGGCAGCAGGCCCAGGTACGGCAGCCCGTAGTCGGGAATGTCGTTGTTGTACTGGTGGTAGAAGGAGACAGTGAGCCGGGTCGGCGTGCCGAGCCCGAGGGCGAGACTGGGGGCGATTCCCCAACGCGAATTGTCGATGACGTCGCGGTCGGTCACCATGCCCTTGTTGACCATGCCGTTGATCCGGAAGGCCGCGCCCTCGCCCAACGAGGCCAGGGGCTCATTGACATCGACGGTAGCACGCCGTGTGTCATCCGTGCCGCCCATGATCGCGCCCGCGATGAAGGGCTCGAGCCTGGGGGTCTTGCTGGCCTGCTCGATCACGCCGCCGGTCGAGCCGCGACCGAACAGAATTCCCGACGGTCCCTCGAGCACCTCGATGGACTCCAGATTGAAAGGGTCGCGGTAATAGTCGCCGTAGTCGCGGACGCCATCCAGAAACATATCGTCGCGTGCGACGAAGCCGCGGATGGTCGGCGAATTGCCCAGGGATTTGAACTCGCCGGCACCGATGGTGATACCGGGCACTGTCTTCAGTGCCTGGTTGAAATCCGTAACACCCCGGTCCTGCAGCACCTGCTGGGAGATGGTGTCGATCGACTGCGGCGTGTCGATGATGGGGGCGAGCAGTTTCCCCAGACTGGAGGTATCGGTCCTGTACGCATCCCGCTGGCCGAAGATGTACACCTCCTGCCGATCCTGGCTTGCACCGCTCGCGGCGGAGTCCTGTGCATGCGCTGGCACGGCCTGCAACACTCCCAGCCCGGTCCCGGCCACGAGCACGTTTCGCAACATCGCGCTACCGCCGCGCCTCTCCGCAGTCATTCAGGAACTCCCCCCGCAGTGGTATATCCCGCCGTATATAGCGGGGCTGCATTGTATCCGTGTGGATATAGCGAGGGAAGCGGCGCAGGCGGCGGGTCGCCCGCCGCACCGAACATCAGGTCCTGCGGTGGGGGGCGGCGTGCCGCGCGCTCAACACCGCCTTCTCACGAGCCAGGTAGTCGGGCCATGGCATGTGGCCACTCTCAAATCCGGCTCAGGAACTCACGGCGAGTGGACATGTTGTACTCCAGGATGCCACCCAAACGAGCGGAGTCTAGATCATGAGTGCAGTCATGGCCGCATTGTTCCCCAGCCACCAGATCGCAGTCGCCGTTCGGACACGCCTCGTCGAGGATGGCTTTCCGACGGACCGCGTAGAGCTCGCCTCGCGCGAGGACCCCGGCCATGCGGAAGTCGTACCCGCCAGGGAGATGGGCGAAAAGCTGCGCTTGCATTTCCGGCAGCTCTTCCCGGAAGAACAGGATGCAGAGGCCACCGAGCTTCTGTGCCGGGGGATCCTCGAGGGACGCGCGGTCATCGCTGTGCACCCCCGCGGGGACATCGAAACCGAGCGCGCCCGCGAAATCCTGGAGCAGGCAGGGCCCGTCGAGCTGCGGGCGCGCGATCTCGACAAACAGCCCATGGAGCGGGCCGCCTCGCCCGATAACGAGACCATCATCCCGAACGTGCGCAAGATCCTGCTGGGACCGGGGAAACCGTAGCCGACGCCTGCGCTCGAAGTGGGCTCTCGACCAAGGGCCGGTCATCGCCGCCTGCAACTGAGCGGTCAGGGGTCCGTTCCGTTGGCGCCCCGGTCTACCTTGCGTGAGAATTCATGGACCGCGCGACCGATACCCGCTGTCGCGCCGAAGGGGGACCCGTAATGGGGTTTTTGAAGCCGCTCGCCTGGGCCGTGCTGGCACCTGCCGCCCTGCTTCCGGTGCTTGCGCTCGGAACGCCGAAGGCGCCGCCCGTGCTGAGCTCCACCTACGCCGATCCGGCGCAGCCCGACATTTCCGGGTTGTGGGTGGTCACCGGCGCCATGTATTACGCGCCCGACCGTTCGGTGCCCAAGCTGCTGGGGCCGTACAAGGCCCTCTATGACAAGCGCACTCAGGCGTTCAAGGCCGGCATTGCGATCGACGACGACACGGCCGAGTGCCTGCCGGCGGGCCTGCCCCATCTGTTCATCGTCCCCTATCCGTTCGAGATCCTGCAGACTCCGGGGCGTCTCACCTTTCTATATGAGTACGACAGCGCCGTGCGGCGGATCCCCCTAGGTGTCTCGCCCCCGGAGCACCCGGATCCCGACACCGCGACCTTCAACGGCGACTCCTACGGACACTGGGAGGGGGACACGCTCGTCATCGAGACCGTGAACATCCGCGGCGACACGCAGTTGGATTTCACGGGTGTACCCCACAGCGATGTGTTGCGGATCACCGAGCGCCTGCACCGTAAGGACGAGAAGACGCTCGAAGACCAGATCACGTTGACCGATCCGAAAGCCTTCGCAGAGCCCTTCACGACGACTCGAATCTACCGAACGCGGCCCAAGTGGAAGATCTCCGAATACGTCTGTGAGGAAAACAACCGCAACAAGCCCGACGCCGAGGGTCACACGCGCAGCGGCGTCGAAGAGCACGGCAAGCCGGAGTAAGCGATGTCAAAGTCCCCCCGCACCTGGCTGCGCGTGATCGGTCTTTGCGCAGCTGTGGGCGCCGCGTCTGCCCTGCAGCCGGCATCCGCGCATCACTCCTTCGCCATGTACGACAATGGCAAGCAGATCACCATCGAAGGCGTGGTGAAGGAGCTGCAATGGACCAACCCGCACGTCTGGATCCAGGTTCTGGTTCCCAACGCCAAGGGCGGCCAGGATGAGTGGAGCGTGGAGTGCACCAGCGTGAACTTCATGGTCCGGCGTGGCTTCAGCAAGACCACGATCAAAGCGGGCGACAAGATCAGCGTGAGCCTGACACCGCTGAAGGATGGCTCGCACGGCGGGGCATTCAAGGGAGTCAACAGTCTCAACGGCGCGCCGCTGACGCTCGAATCAGA
>CAZLYG010000124.1:9297-11760 GCA_964563075.1 uncultured Steroidobacteraceae bacterium
GACTGATCGCAAGAACGGCGGCCGCAAGCCGGCCCGGGGGGAGCGATGAACCGAGTCCTGGCGGTGATGGGCACAGTAGCGGCCGGCTGCCTTGGCACCGCGGGCCTGGCATGGGCCGGCGCCGCCGCAGGGGCAGGCGCAGCCGCGGATCTCTCCGGTGACTGGCAATTCAACGCCAGGCTCGGCCAGACGCCGAGGCGCCTGGCGGGCACGCTGAAGCTCAACGGCAAGCCCAACGAGATCAGCGGCGAGAAACTCGGCCTGGAAGCGCGGCTGCAGCGCCTCCAGGACGAGTCCGACATCCGGCGCCGGCTGCAGGATTACATGCCGCTGCTGCGCAACCGGGACTGGGACCACTACATCCTGATGTTCTCGAAAGATGCAGAGATCGTCATGGACGAAGGGACACGGCACGGCCGCGAGGATATTCGCAACCGCATGGCCAGCGCGTCCGAGCGGATGGCGAAAGCGGCAGCCGGCAAACCGGTGCTGCAGAGCGCCGATCTGCTGACCAACATCGAGGTTCGCGTTCGCGGGGACCTCGCTCACGCCAGCTCCCGATTCACTTTCCTTGCGGAGAACGAGGCACATCAGTTCGTGGTGCGCGGCTCCGGCATTTACACCGACACCTGGGTACGCGAGGACGGCGAGTGGCTGATCAAACGCCGCAAGGTGGCCTGGGATCTGCTTCAGGGAGCCACTGCGGCCGCCCCGGAGAAGAAGCCATGAAACGCGCGACCAGCCCGTTGCAATGGACACTCATCGTTCTGCTGTCGGCATACACGAGTCATGTGCACGCACAGGCGGCCGCAGGCAGCCAGAGCACCACGCTGCTCTTCACACGCTACACCCTGAAGCCCGATCAGCGCTCACAATGGCTGCAGCTCGAGAAGGATCAGGTGCTGCCGGCGCTGAAGAAGGCCGGGGTCAAGCATCTGAGCGTCTACGAGACGGTGTTGGGCGATGCACCCGAATACACGAGCGTGCGCGAGCTCGCCAGCTTTGGGGAATTCGACGGCCCCGACCCATTGGTCCGCGCTCTGGGCGCGCCCGCCGCGGCGCAGCTGCAAGAGAAACTGGCCGCCTGCACGCAGTCGATACACCGTTCCCTCGAGAAGCGACGGGGTGACTTTTTTCTCGACCCGGGCAATGCGGAAGTGCAGTACGCGAGCAAATACCGCGCGCTGCCCGGGAAGAGTCAGGCCTACATGGAATTCTTCCGTGCGGAAATGATGCCGGCGCTGCGCAAGGCCCAGGCGAATGGCACTTTTTCCGGCATCGATGTGACGGTCTCCGCGCATGGTGGCGAGTGGGGTCTGATCACTCTTTACATGTATTACCCCCGCTTCGCGCCGCTCGACGACGAGCCGCCGGTAGCCAAGACTCTCGGCCCCGAAGGTACCCGTGTGCTGCTGCAGAAGGGAGCCGGCCTGATCACCCCGCTGGACTGGATCGTCAGAAAACGCGTGCCGGACCTGAGCTACTGACTGGGAGGTCCGTCGCCGCGGGCCTCGGCGCCGATCCTGATGATCTCCGCGAGCGTCCGGCATTGCAGCTTTTCCATCATGCGCGCCTTGTAGACCTCGACGGTGCGAGGGCTGATGGCAAGCCGCGCGGCGATCTCGCGATGTTGCAGCCCTTCTGACAGCAACAGCAGCACATCCTTCTCCCGCGCCGTAAGCCGCTCGAGCCGCTGCGCCACCTCCAGGTGGAGAGCTCGAGCTGCATGGCGCTCCGCGTCGACGCGGATCGCGTTCTGGAGAACCTCGATCAGCACATCGTCGTCGACGGGCTTCTCCAGGAAATCCACTGCGCCGTTCTTCAACGCGGCGCGAGCGGTAGCCACGTCCCCGTGCGCTGTCAGCATGATCACGGGCAACGAGATCCCGCGCTCTACCAGCTGGTGCTGCAACTCGAGACCGCTCATCCCCGGCATCTGCAGATCGGCGAGCAGACAGCCGCGCCGGTGGGGCTCGTAGATGGCAAGAAAGTCCTCGGCGCACGAAAACGTGGCAACGCGCAAACCCTTGAGCGAGATGAGCAGGCTCAGCGCATCGCGCACCGCAGCGTCATCATCCACCACGAAAACGGTTGGTGCGCTCATCGCACTGACGCTGTGGGGTCTCGTGTCGGAATGCGCACGATGAAGCAGGCCCCTCCCAGCCGCGAGCTGGGCTCGAATGTCAGCTCTCCGCCGGAGGCGCGAATGAAGGACCGGCTGATGGCCAGCCCGAGTCCCATGCCGTCGGGCTTGTTGGTCACGAACGGCTCGAACAGCCTGCCCGCGAGCTCCGGGGCAACGCCGGGACCGCAATCTTCGATGCGCAGAAAGACCTCCCGCGCATCACCACCCACGTGCAGCTCGATACGCCGCCAGGGCCTGGTGGAATGGGCCACGGCGTCGATCGCATTCGCCAACAGGTTGTGCAGGACAATCTCCAGTTGCATGGCATCCGCCTCCGG
>CAZLYG010000125.1:0-11668 GCA_964563075.1 uncultured Steroidobacteraceae bacterium
CTTTGGGTCTTGGGGCCCGGCGATTGCTCAGGTTTCCGATGCCATGTCCCCTTCTGTCGCACACGTATCACGCCCGCAGGGTCCAACGGTTGAACTACAGGCTGGCAGCGCTCTGCCAAGCGTCTGTTTTGTCGGCCTGCGCAACCTTCCGGTGCTGGCGCCCGAATACGGCGCGCACGGTGCGGGCGGCGCAGAGGTGCAGCAGACGCTGCTGGCGAAAGCGCTCGCGCGCCGTGGCCTGAAAGTCTCGATGATCGTCGCCGATTACGGACAACCCGAGGGCGCCAGCTGGCACGGGGTCAAAACTTACAAAGCCTGCGGCCTGGAAGAAGGAATTCCGGTGGTGCGTTTCATCCACCCGCGCTGGACACGATTGTGGTCGGCGATGAAGCGCGCGCGTGCTGATATTTATTATGCCAGCTGCGCCGGCGCCCTCGTGGGGCAAGTCGCGATGTTCACCCGCGCGCATCGTGCGAAGCTGGTATTCCGCATAGCGAGCGACACCGACTGCGACCCGCGCGCACTGCTGATCCGGCATGGACGCGACAAGCTTCTCTACCGGTATGGGTTACAACGTGCCGACGCCGTCCTTGCACAAACGCCGCGCCAACAGACTCTGCTTCTGCAGAACTTCGCGCGCAGCAGTCGCGTAATTCCCTCACTCACCGATTGCGAGCGCTCGGCTCGAGCGTTCCGGGAGCGCGACATCGGCGCACTGTGGGTGGGCAACATGCGGGCGCTGAAGCGGCCCGAGGTGTTCCTGGAACTGGCACGCGCGCTGCCTGACATTGCTTTCCACATGATCGGCGGTCCGATGCCGGATGCCGGCGAGCTGTTCGAGCGGTTGCGTGGGGAGGCCGCGCGACTGCCGAACCTGAAATTCCACGGTGCGGTTCCATATCACGCCGTCGGCGAGTTTTACGCACGTGCGCGGGTGCTGGTCGGCACCTCGGCGATCGAGGGATTCCCCAACACTTATCTGCAGGCGTGGTCGCACGGCACACCCGTCGTCGCGTTCCTCGATCCGCAGCAACTGCTGGCGCGCCATGAGCTCGGATGTGCAGTCGCGGATAAAGAGGAGATGCGCGCGGCGGTCGCCCGCTTCAACAGCGATGTCCGGCAGTGGGAAGCGGCGAGCGAGCGCGCCCGCGGGTACATGGACAGCCGCCTCGATGAGGCGCGCATGGTAGCGCCCTACCTCGAGGCGCTCGCCAGTGTGTTCGCGCACAACCCGGCAACCTCCGCATGAGCGCACTCACTGCCAAACTGAAGAACCTCGGCCTGTCGGACCGCTTCATTCGCCGCAATCCGATTCTCTACGCACGCGTACGGCATGAAGTGGAGCGATTCGACAATTTCGGGCCCGCGGGACGCAAGCAATGGCGCGAGGACCGTCTGCAAAACCTGCTTGCCGCGGCACGCCGCAGCGCTTACGGACGCAAGGTGCGCGGCGGGCAGACGACGACCGACTGGCCCGTCCTCGAGAAAGAGTTCGTCAGGCAGGCCCCGGAGGCCTTCATTGCCGCTCCGCGCTGGCGCTCGGTATCCGCCTCGACGAGTGGCACCTCCGGCACGCCGTTACAGCTGCGGCGCTCGTTCAGCAATGTCGTGTACGAGCAGTTGATTCTCGACCGCCTGGTCGCCTCCGCCGGGTTGCCGCTCACTCACTGCCGGGCCGCCGTGCTCCGTGGCGATGACGTCAAATCCCAGACCGATCGCGCTCCCCCGTTCTGGCAGATCGCCAACGGCGGCAAGCGCCTGCTGTTCTCCTCCAACCACCTCGATGCCCAGTCGGTCGGGCACTTCGTCGCCGCACTACGCGATTTTGCGCCGCAGGTGCTGTTCGCCTATCCCACGGTGCTCGATAGTCTGTGCTCACTGATGCTCAAGCGCGGCGACCAGCTGCAAATACCCCTTACGGCCTGCGGCTCCGAAGTGTTGACCAAGGCCACCTGCGACCTCGCACAGCAGACGTTGCAAACGCAAGTTATCGGCTACTACGGCCAGGCCGAGCGCGTGGCGTGGGCCAAGGGCAACCCTTACACCGGTTATCGATTCGAGCCCACCTACTCGGTGAACGAGCTGCGCCTCACCGGCTCTGAGGATGATCTGGATATCTACGAGGTCATCGGCACGGGGTTGTGGAACGATGCGATGCCGCTGGTGCGCTATCGGACAGGCGATCAGATCCGAGTGCGCCGTGGCACGGATCCGGTCGCCGTAGCCGAAGGGCGTCAGACGTTCGCGAGCGTCATCGGACGCAACAACGACTACATAGTCGCGCCATCGGGCGCGCACCTCATGGGCATCGACCACATTCCCCGCAACGTGCCGCACGTCGTGCGCACGCAGTTCATCCAGGACTCGGTCGAGTCCGTGACGATGCTGGTGATACCCGCACCGGGTTTCGATGAGCGCTGCCGCAAGCTGCTTCTGCAGCACGCCAGCATGAAACTGCCGCCCTCGATGCGCGTGCGCATCGAGGAGACGACCGAGCTGCTGCGTACTGGTGCCGGCAAGGCGCCGCTGGTGATCCGCAAGATTGACGGAGTGGTGTGATGCGGGTGAGCGCCGCCGCGTCCAGTGAGCACCGGATTGAGAGCGCGCGCGCAACGCCGTGCCGCAGCATCCTGATGGTCGGCACCGACCTTGCAGGAAAGGGCGGAATCCGCGCAGTCGTGCAGGGTTATCTGGACGGCGGACTGTTCGAACGCTTCTCCGGCGTCTACATCGCCACGCACCGCTACGGCAGCGCGTGGACCAAGCTGGCAGCAGCGCTCGGCGGCTGGTGGCGAGTCGCAAAGGCGCTGCGCCAACTCGACGCGCCGCTCCTGCACGTTCAGATGGCCTCACGCGCTTCTTTCTGGCGCAAGTCGGTCGTCTGCCTGATGGCCCGGATCGCGAGGAGGCCCTACCTCGTACATCTGCACGGCGGGGAATTCGGTCAGTTCTATCACGAGGAGTCGGGGCCGTTACGTCGGCGATACATCCGGTACGTCCTCTCGAATGCGGCGCTGGTCATCGCGGTGTCGGAGATCTGGCGCGAGCGGCTGCTGAGAATCTGCCCGGCCGCACACGTCGAAGTGCTGACGAACGCCGTGAAGTTACCCGATCCGGGTCGGCGGCGCGCCGGCCTGGCGGGCGCTCAGGGCGTGCAGTCGGTTTTGTTTCTTGGCGACGTCAACCACAGCAAGGGCGCCTTCGACCTGCTGCGCGCTTTCGCCCGAGTGAGCCCGAGCTTTCCCCACCTGCGGCTGGTGTTCGGGGGCGTTGGCGAGCTGGCGGAAGTCAGGCGCCTGGCGCAGCAGCTCGGCGTCGCCGCGCAGGTCGAGTGCCTGGGCTGGCTCGATGCCACTCGCAGGGACTCCGTATTCGCCACGGCGACGGTGTTCGCCCTCCCCTCGTATGCAGAGGGAATGCCCATGGCCCTGCTGGAAGCGCTGTCCTGGGAGATACCGGCCGTCGCCACGCCCGTCGGGGGCATCCCGCAGGTCATCGCCCATGAGCGTAACGGCCTGCTGATTGCTGCAGGGGATATCGATGGGCTCGCGGCCGCGATGACCCGCCTGCTGAACGACCCGGTCTGGCGCGAGCGGCTGGGGTCCGCGGGCCGGGCAACGATTGAAGCGGGCTTTGCCCTGGACGCCACGCTGGCGCGGCTTGCGCAGATCTATCGCCGGTTTGGCCTCGAATCACGCTCTTGAGGAAAGACACCCTTGAAACAGATCGCCCAATATCAGGATGGACGGCTCGAGCTGCAGGAAGTGCCGCCCCCGACCGCTCCCCCCGGTGGCATCCTCGTCCGGCTCACTCACTCGGTCATCAGCGTGGGTACCGAGAAAATGAAAGTCGAGCAGGCGCGGATGAACCTGCTTCAGAAAGCGCGCGCCCGTCCGGACCAGGTCCGCAAGGTTCTGGACACCGCACGGACCCTGGGTTGGCGCGCCGCGATGGAGAAAGTCCGCAGCCGCCTCGAGCTGCCCAGCCCGCTCGGTTACAGCGCGGCGGGCATTGTCGAGGCGGTCGATCCCGCGAATACACGGTACGCCGTGGGTGACCGCGTCGCCGTCGGCGGCGCGGAGTGCGCCTTTCACGCCGAGCTGGCCGCCGTACCGGACATGCTTGCGGCGCGAATTCCCGAGGGCGTGGAGAACTGGCAGGCTGCGTACACCACTGTTGGGTCCATCTCGCTGCAAGTCGTGCGGCAACTGCAGCCGACCCTCGGCGAGCGTGTTCTGGTGGTCGGCCAGGGCCTGGTGGGACTGCTGGTCACTTCATTCCTGCGTGCCAGCGGTGCCCGTGTGATGGCGCTCGACGTCGCCCCTGCCCGCCGGCGCTTCTCACACGCGATGGGCGCCGAGAAGGTAGTCATTGCCGGTGAGCAGGATCTGCGGCACGAGGTGCGCCACTGGACCGAGGGCTACGGGGTCGACGCGGCCGTGCTGGCAACGGCCTCGATCAGCAATGCGCCCACCGAGCAGGCTCTGGAGGCCTTGCGCGATCGCGGCCGCCTGATCGTCGTCGGCAAGACCAAGGTGGACCTTCCCTGGGAATACGCTTACGCCAAGGAGATCGATGTGCGCTTCTCCCGCAGCTATGGCGCGGGACGCTACGATCCGGCGTACGAGTGGGCGGGTGCCGACTACCCGATCGGCTATGTACGCTGGACCGAGCAGCGCAACTTCGAGGCCGTGCTGCAGTTGATGAAGACAGGCCAGCTCGATGTCGGGGCCATCACGACACGCCGCGCGCCTTTCAGCCAGGCTCTGGAGATCTATCAGCAACTGTTGGGAGCCGCCGGAGCCTCCGAGGCCGGCGTCGTCCTCGAGTATGCAGCCGGGCCCGCCATTGCGGGGGGAACGCCGAAACCGTCGCCCAAATTGTCGCCCAAACTGTCGCTGATCGCAGCTGCGCCCGCCGAGGTCAGCGTCCCCTCTGATCGACCGGCGCCCACGCGCAAGCTGGCTGCCCCGGTCAGCAGGCTGGATGCGATCGGCGCCGGAAACTTTGCGCGCACCATGCTCCTGCCGCATCTGAAGGGACGGATCCCGCTGGGCACGGTGGTCAACAACACGGCACTGAGCTCGAACCATGCCCGCACCAAGTTCGGCTTTGCACACGCTGCCACGGATCACCGCTCTCTGCTTGCCGACGAGGCCAATGCGGCGCTCCTGATTGCAACGCGTCATCACCTCCACGCGCCGCTGGTCGCTGCCGCACTGGCCGCGCATCGGCACGTATTTGTCGAGAAGCCCTTGTGCCTGAGCACCGGGGAGCTGCGCGACATCGAGACTGCCCTGGCCTCGAGTCGCGGGACCGTACAAGTCGGATTCAATCGCCGCTTTGCCGGCGCGGCAACGGAGCTGAAGGCGCTGCTGCGGGATACGCCGGGGCCGAAAACGGCCAGCTACCGCGTCATGGCCGGGTCGCTGGATCCCGGAAGCTGGTACGCCAACTACGCCGAGAGCGGCGGGCGTGTGCTGGGCGAAGCCTGCCACTTTTTCGACTTCCTCGCTTTCCTGTTCGAGGCTCCCCCCGTCAGGGTCAGCGCGCAGACGGTGTGGCCGGCGAGCGGGCGCCTGCCCTTCCCCGACAGCGTGACCGCACAAGTGGAATTCGCCGACGGCTCCAGCGGGCAGCTGGTGTATTCCGCGGAGGGAGACAGCTCCTGGCCCAAGGAAGTCTGCACGGTATTCGCAGCGGGATTGACGGCCGAGATCCTGAATTTTCAGAAGCTGTCCGTCGCCCGCCGCCGGCGCCGCCAGACGAAGAGCTTCAACGGCAAGGGTCATGCGGAGCAGATGCTGGCCTGGGCCGGATTCCTGCGGGGCGAGCGCGAGCACCCGCTGCCGTTTCCGCAGATCCGCACGTCCATGCAGCTAACGTTCGCCGCACTGGAGTCGATCCAGCAGGGCCAGCCGGTGGACATCGAAGCGCCATGAGCTCACGCCCGGGACTGTTGTTCATCGTCAATTCGCTCGATGTCGGCGGAGCGGAGAAGCAGCTCATTACGCTGCTGAATCGCCTGGATACGAGCCGCTTCCGCCTGCACCTGGCCTACCTCAAGCGCGGTGCAGCGCTTCTTCCGCAACTGCAGACGGACAGGCTGGATGCGGTGCTGTGCTGCGAGGTGACCCGAGGCATCGAGCGTCCCGCAGTCACGAGGCTGCGCGAGCTGATCACGAACCGCAGCATCGACATCATCGTCTGTACCAACACGTACTCGATGCTGTATGGAATGCTGGCACGATCGGGCGGCAGCACGTCGCCCAAGATCGCGACGGTGTTCCATACGACAATGCCGCGCGGATACCGAGAGAAGCTGCAGATGCTCGTGCATCGCCACTTCTTCCGGCGCTGCGACCTGCTCATCTACGTCTGCGAGAGCCAGCGGCGCTTCTGGCGTGAGCGCGGGCTGCGGCCCAAAGCCGACACGGTCATCTACAACGGCGTCGACATCGAGCACTATGCGGTCCCGGAGGTGTACGAGCACCGGCTCGAGGTTCGACAATCGCTGGGATTCGACGCTCGGGACTACGTCGTCGGCCTGTGCTCGGGATTGCGCCCGGAGAAGTCGCACTCGGATCTGCTCCAGGCGATCGCGCTGCTGCGCTCCCGCGGTGTACCGATCAAAGCGCTGTTCATCGGCGAAGGCCCCGAGCGGGCCGCGATCGAGGCGAAGATGGCGGAGCTCGGCCTCACGGAGCATGTGCGCATCACGGGCCTTCAAAGCGACGTGCGTCCGTTCGTTGCCTGCTGTGACGTGATGACTCTCGTATCGCGGACCGAGACGTTCTCGATGGCGGCGCTGGAATCGATGTCACTGGGCAAGCCGATGGTAATGAGTGACGTCGGCGGGGCCTCCGAACAGGTCGTGCACGGCGAGAACGGCTTCCTGTTCGAGCAGGGAGATATCGACGCGCTCGCTCTGCATCTGCAGACGCTGACGTGTGAGCCGTTGCGCCTGCGCATGGCTCAGGCGGCCGCGGCCCGAGTCCGTCAGCTGTATACCTCAGACATCATGCAGGAGCGGTTCACCGAGCGCCTGCTCGGCCTGCTGGGCCCAGGTGAATTGGAGCGCCCGGCCTGGCTGTCGCACTATGGCCGAGGCGACGGTCGGATCGACACTGGCCGCGGATCGCATTAGGAGAACTCAAGAGATGATGAGCGTCCAACTCGCTAAGTCCTTCATGCGCATGAAGGAGCACATCCCGGCGCCTCCGGAGCGCGGTATCGGCGAGCTGCAGGAAGTCTTTCGCCACCGCGTCTTCCTGGAGGGCACCGAGGCCGACCGCAAGGCGATCATGCTGGAATCCTCGCGCAGCAAGTATCAATCTGAGCTGGCCTACCCCTGGGACCACTATTTCGGCACCGATCTGACACCGCTGCTGCGGGGCAAGGTGGCGCTCGATCTCGGCTGCTTCACGGGCGGGCGCAGCGTCGCCTGGTATGAGCGCTATGGCCTGAGCTTCATCCATGGGATCGACGTGGCCCCCGAATACATCGAGGCGGCCACTCAATTCGCGGCCACGCGCAACGTTGCCTCGCACTACCATCTCGCGACCGGCGAGGCGCTGCCCTTCGGCGACGGAGAGCTCGATGCCGTGCTGTCGTTCGATGTATTCGAGCACGTACAGAGCGTGCAGGAGACCCTGCAGGAGTGCCGTCGGATTCTCAAGCGAGGCGGCCGACTCTTCGTCGTGTTTCCGGGGTACTTCCATCCGACGGAGCACCACCTGGCGCTCGCCACCCGGCTGCCCTGCATCCACTACCTGTTCAGCGGCAAGACGCTGGTGCGCGCCTACCATGAGATCCTGCAGGAGCGTGGCGAAGAAGCCCGCTGGTACCGGCGCGGCTCACCCACGCTGGAGCGCTGGGAAAGGGGCAACACCATCAATGGCACGACGCTGGCGAAATTCCGGCGCCTGATCGAAGGTGGCGGCTGGAACATCCGCCTGCACAGCATGCGGCCGATCGGCAGCATCGGCCGTAACGCCACCA
The DNA here is from genome assembly GCA_964563075.1 of uncultured Steroidobacteraceae bacterium. Classification (GTDB taxonomy): domain Bacteria; phylum Pseudomonadota; class Gammaproteobacteria; order Steroidobacterales; family Steroidobacteraceae; genus 13-2-20CM-66-19. The sequence goes on from CAZLYG010000125.1 coordinate 8,002, forward strand.
AGCTGCGCGCGGCGGCATTGCTGTCACCGGCATTCGGGCTCGCGGCGCGCGTACCCGGGTTGCAGGAGATTTTCCTGCACCGGATCACCTACATTCTGGAGAAGACCTAGAAAAAACGAACGGCCCGGAGCCTTCCTCAGGCTTCGGGCCGTTCGCGCAGAACGCGTCGCCAGTCTCGCGGTCGCCAGTCCTCGCGGTCGCCGCTCCTCGCGGTCGCCGGTCCTCCTGGCTAGCCGCCGGCGGTGAGATTCTGCGGCGCGGCCGGACGCTTGGTGGGGTTCTTGCGCATCAGGATGATTCCGTCGCGGTCCTTCAGCGTGACGCTCGTGACCGTCTGCCCGTTGTTGGTCACGGGATCCTGGGTACCCTGCAGCTTCACATAGGAGGTCTCCAGGGTCACCGTCTGCGCGCCGTTGCCCTTGGGGTTCACGAGCACGATGCCGTTGTCGAAGTCCCGGCGCCAGACGCCCTGCTTCCACGCGGCGGTGGGCAGTGTCGAGCTCGAGGCCATGCCGAGCTTCGCGTCGTACTCATCGAACCAAGCCACGCCGTGGTACCCGTTGGCATTGACGGTGAATGCGTAGTACCCGTCGTTGAGCAGCGTCGAGCCCAGGCCGTAACGCATGGACTGATAGTCCGTCGGATCGCCCCACTGGTTGAGGATGCCGAGCTTCGGCTGCGCGATCGCCGCCATGATGGCGTTGTACTGCTTCATCATGACCTGCCAGCCGGCCCAGCCCTCCACCGACCACGACTTGCCGATGGCCCCTTCCATCACGCCGCCGTTGTTCATGTTGACGTAGCCGGCGGGGATGGCCGCCCCGGAAGCGCCCCACTGGGTGATATTGCCGATCTGATACTTGCCGGGCATGAGGGAGCTCACGAGGGAGTAGTAGCGCTCGTAGCCGGCCTGGAAGGCACTTACTGCCGTCGCATCGCTCGGTTGCAGGATCGTGCCGTTGCGCAGCCAGTCACCGGCGACCGGCGGAGTCACCGCCGTGTTATCCATGAAGATGCCGTCGATGGCCGGGTTGGGCGTGTAGTACGTGCTGACGAAATAGCGCGTGATCCAGTCGACGGCGTTGTTGCCAGAGGAGTCCGCCGGCGTGTTCTTGGTGATATTGATCTCGCCGAAGCTCGCGTCCTGTGGCGTGAGCACGTTCGCAGTGAGCGCCTTGTCCGAGTACAGCCACCACTTCATCGAGGTGATCTTGGACCGCATCGTGTTGAATGCGTCATTGGCCTGGGCCACGCCCAAGCTGTCCAGCATGGCGTAGACGAACACCAGGGTGTTTGGATTCTTTGCCTTGATCGCCTGCACGGCGGTGTTCAGCGGCTGGCCGCCCGGGGCGAGGCCCGGATAGTTGCCGAGGATGGTCACGCTCTGCTTGGCAAGCTGCGCCTGATAGGTCGGATCGTCGAAATTCATCGGCGCGCCGATGTCGATACCGGCAATGCGTGGAAACTGTGGCTTGGTGAAGGCCGAGGCGTGCGCGCCGACTAACAGCAGCGTTGCCGCCACTGCCGCCGCCTGCAGCTTGCGAATGTGAGTAACAGGCATCATTCCCCCGAAAAGAGTGGCAGCCCGACGAAATTGTCGGGGTGCGTGCGGGCCTGCCGAAGACCCGACCCCTCTTTGCAGCGCGCTGCCCAACTCGGGCCGGCGTGTCTGCCAGCAGGGTCGCTCCACTCCCAACAATGGGAGCACAGCGTTCGATGCCTCCGAACCCGCATTCGCTGCAGCCGGCAGCCGGTGCGCACAAGCTACCCACCGGACTGCTCTCGCTCGTGATGAGGATGGAGTGCGAGTCCATCGCATCACTGCGGTTCGATGACCGCGTTCACGTCTGCAGCGAATGGCCGCCGCAAGGCGACCGGCGCTATTTTTACTACTCGCATCGGAAGGTCAAGAGCGCAGGCGTCGCTTTCGAGAAACAAATCCCATTCCCTCGCGCGAATGTCTGCTCATACAGACAGCTCGCCGTCTGGATTCGGAGACAACCGGCGCGCGCTTGAAGTCCTCGAGCCACGCCTGAAACATCAGCACGCCCCACAGATGGAACGACCAGTTCATCTGCCCGCGCTGGTGCTGTTGCCAACGCTGCAGAATGCTGTCGCAGGCGAAGTAGCCTTCCTGCCGCAGTTTCGCGGGCGACAGCAGGGCCGCGGCCCAGTCCTTCAGCTCGTGGCGCAGCCAGCGATCGAGTGGGATGGCGAAGCCGCTCTTCGGGCGATCGAACAGTGCACGCGGCACGTGCCGTTCGAGCAGCGTGCGCAATATCCACTTCCCCTTGCCATCGTGCAGGTGCAGCGCCGTGGGAATGCTCCACGCCGTGGCCGCAACCTCCGGATCGAGAAGCGGCACGCGCGTCTCGAGGGAGACCGCCATCGCGGCCCGGTCGACTTTCACGAGGATGTCATCAGGAAGGTATAGGCGCGAGTCCGCATGCATCATCTGTGCGACCGGGTCAGCCATCGAATCCCCGCTCGCCTGCATCGACGCCGCATAGTCCGCTCCGATCACGACTTTCGTGGAAGGCTGCCAGAACGATGTCACGGCGTCGTAGAGCTCGGGCAGAGAACGCGCGCCGAAAGCTCGCGCCCGCTCCCTCACTCGCTCCGCGACCTGAGTGCGTCCCTGCAAATGCGCGAGCAATCGGTACGGAGCGGTGACGGGGCCGAGAGCCCAGCCCGGCAAAGCCTGCAGCGCGCGTCCGGTCAGGCTGCGAAGTCCGATCGGCAGTCGCTGCAGGCGCCGCCACCGATTGCGAACTTCCAGATAACGCGGATAGCCGCCGAACAACTCGTCGCCGGCGTCGCCGGAGAGCGCGACAGTCACGTCGCGCCGTGCGAGCTGTGCTACCAGGTAAGTCGGAATCTGCGAGGAGTCGGCAAATGGCTCGTCGTAGATCTGCGCCAGGCGCGGAATCACCTGCAGGGCATCGCGCGAAGTCACGATGAGCTCGGTGTGCCGCGTTCCGAGATGCTGCGCAACACGGCGCGCGAATGGGGCTTCGTTGAAGCGCTCTTCCTCGAAACCGATCGAGAACGTGCGTACGGCCTGGGAAGCCGCACGCTGCATGTAGCTGACGACCAGGGAAGAGTCTATGCCGCCGGAGAGGAAGGCCCCCACCGGTACATCTGCCACCATTTGCAGGCGAACCGCATCCTGCAGGGCCGCATCGACACGCGTCAGTGCGTCCGCCGCGTCCGCCGCGCCCGCCGGGTCCGCCGCGTCCGCCGAGCCCGCCGCGTTCGGCGCAGCGGCACCGGCCCGATCGGGTACGACCTGGGCTGGCTGCCAGTACGTTTCCTCAGCCAGATGCAAGGAGCCCCGCTCGACCTGGACCCGTAACGTACAGCCGGGTTGCAGCTTGCGTACACCCTCGAAGATGGACTGAGGCGCAGGGACGTAGTCCCGCTGCAGGTACCGCGCCAGGGCGTTGCGGTCTATTTCGGCACGCCAGGCACTGTGCCGCCGCAACGCCTTCAGCTCCGATCCGAAGATCAGCCTGGCGGAGGCGCCGGTGCCGAACTCCCCGTAATACAGGGGCTTCTCCCCGAACCGATCGCGCGCCAGCCACAACACCTGCTCAACCGTATCCCACAGGGCAAACGCCAGCATGCCGCGACAACGTTGCAACGCCCCATGTACACCCCATTGCTC
>CAZLYG010000126.1:0-7771 GCA_964563075.1 uncultured Steroidobacteraceae bacterium
AGCCTGGAGATGTCCCTGCTCGCCTGCGGGATCGGCCAGGGAGATGAGGTGATCACCCCGGCGATGAGCTTCGTCGCCACGGCGAACGTGATCGTGCGGGTCGGGGCCAGGCCGGTGTTCGTGGATGTCGGACTGGACTCACGCAACATCGATCTGGATCAGGTCGAGGCGGCCATCACTCCACGCACGCGCGCCATCATGCCGGTGCATTTTTCCGGCCTCCCGGTTGACATGGATCGGCTCTACGACATCGCTGGACGGCATCACCTGCGCGTGGTGGAGGATGCTGCGCATGCCATCGGCTCCTCCTGGCGCGGCAAGCGGATCGGAAGCTTCGGGGACCTGGTGTGCTTCAGCTTCCACCCCAACAAGAACATGATGACCCTCGAAGGGGGCTGTGTCTCCGGCGGGTCGCCGGAGGAGGTTGAGGCTCTGGAGCTGCACCGCTTCCATGGCCAGGTCCGGACCGCGGCCGACCAGACCGATGTGCTGCTTGCCGGGGGCAAGGCTAACCTGACGGACGTGTCCGCGCGGGTCGGCCTGGGGCAGCTCGCGAGGCTGGATGAGTTCAACGCACGGCGTAAGGAGCTCGTCGCGCGCTACTTCCAGTTGTGGGCAGATGACCCGCCCGTGAGGTTGCCTGAACGCGGCGACGCGGGGCACAGTTGGCACATGTTCGCGCCGCTCCTGCCGCTCGAGCGGCTGAGGATCACCCGCCTGCAGTACATGCAGGCGATGGCGGAGCGCGGCATCGGGGTCGGCATGCACTATCCGGCCATTCATACCCTCACGGCCTATCGCAAGCTCGGCTATCGGCAAGGGCAGTTTCCGAATGCCGAGCGCATCGGGCGCGAGACGGTGACTCTGCCGCTGTTTCCGGCGATGGAGCTGGGAGATGTCGAGAGGGTAGTCGAGGCCACCAACGAAATATTGCGGGAGGCGCGCCGGTGAGTGCCACCGTCTCGATCGTCATTCCCGTCTACAACGAGGAGGGCGGGCTCGCGGAGCTGTTCGCGCGCCTCTATCCGGCGCTCGATCGCCTGCAGCGAGCCTACGAGGTGATCTTCGTCGATGACGGCAGCCACGATCGTTCGGTCGCCATCCTCCGGGAACAGTTCGCCAAGCGGCCGGATGTTACCCGCGTCATCGTGCTGGCCCGCAATGCCGGTCAACACATGGCGATTCTTGCGGGTTTCGAGCATTCCCGCGGCGATTATGTGGTGACGTTGGATGCGGATCTGCAGAATCCGCCGGAAGAGATCAGCAAGCTGGTCGAGGCGATGGACGCTGGCGCCGATTACGTCGGTACCGTGCGCGTGAACCGGCACGACCTCATGTGGCGCAAGGCTGCTTCGCGGATGATGAATCGGATCCGCGAGCGCACTACGCAGGTGAAGATCACAGATCAGGGTTGCATGCTCCGGGGCTATCACCGCAGTGTCGTCAACGCCATCAACCGTTGCGTCGAGGTGAGCACCTTCGTGCCCGCGCTGGGCTACACGTTTGCGCGCCATCCGACCGAGATCGAGGTGGCGCACGCCCAGAGGGCCGTGGGGCAGTCGCGGTATTCCGTTTACCGGCTGATCCGCCTGAATTTCGATCTGATGACCGGCTTCTCGGTAGCACCGCTGCAGTTCTTTTCGATGGCCGGAACGGCCATCGCGCTGCTCTCGATCCTCTTCGTGATCTATCTGGCGCTGCGTCGCCTGATCGTAGGTCCGGAGGCCGAGGGTCTGTTCACCCTGTTCGGTATCGCCTTCTTCCTGATCGGCGTGCTGCTGATGGGGGTTGGCGTCGTCGGCGAGTACGTCGGCCGTATCTACGAGCAGGTACGCCAACGGCCGCGCTATACGGTGGCCGCCGTGCTGCAGGAGGACCCCGCGTCCGGGACGACATCGACGCGCAGCCAGCCGGTCAGCGGAGTGACTGAGTGAACCCGGCGCGTGCCGTCGTATTCGCTTATCACGATGTCGGAGTGCGCTGCCTCAAGACATTGATCTCCGCCGGGATCGAGATTCCCCTGGTCGTGACGGTGGCGGACGACCCGAAGGAGAAGCAGTGGTTCGCCAGCGTTGCGCGTACGGCCGCCGAGTACGGGCTCAAAGTCATCCTGCCGGATGATGCCAACACGCCGGCCGTCGAGTCGGCCGTCGCCGCCGCGCAGCCCGATTTCATCTTCTCCTTCTACTACCGCTCGCTGCTGCGGGCGCCGATTCTCAATTCAGCCCGCCGCGGTGCTCTCAACATGCACGGCTCGCTCCTGCCGAAGTACCGGGGCCGCGCCCCGGTCAACTGGGCCATCCTGCGCGGCGAGCAGGAGACGGGCGCAACGCTGCACTACATGGTCGACCGGGCCGATGCCGGTGACATCGTCGATCAGCTGGCCGTGCCGATACTGGCCGACGATGATGCTCGTGAGGTGTTCGCCAAGGTGACCGCCGCGGCCGAAATTGTGTTGGCGCGCTCTCTGCCCCGGCTCCTGGACGGCACCGAGCGCCGCATCAAGCAGATGATCGTGCCCGGACAGTACTTCGGCCGGCGAGGCCCGGAGGACGGCCGGATCGACTGGCGCAGCTCCGCGCGTGAAATTCACAATCTCGTGCGCGCAGTGGCGCCACCCTTTCCCGGGGCATTCACGCAAGTAGAGGGTCAGCGCTGGGTCATCCAGCGTACCCGTGTCGAAAAAAGAACAATTGCGCCCTCCGAGCGTGCGCGGCTCTTCGGCACCGATGGCAAGTGTTACGCGGCGTGCCATGATGGCGGACTGCTCGAAATCCTCGCAGCGGCGACCGACTCGGGGCCGCTCGACCTGAGTGCGGTTGCAGACCGCCTGCGCAAGCAGCCCTTATCACTGAGTTGATGTCGCAACGGGGCCGTGAGCCGCATAGCGCTAAAGATCGATGTGGATACGTACCGCGGCACTCGAGAAGGAGTCCCGCGGCTCGCCGGCCTGCTCGAGAGCATGCAGGCCCGCGCGACTTTCCTGTTCAGCCTCGGGCCCGACCATACCGGAAGGGCGGTGCGGCGTGCGTTCCGGCCCGGCTTCATGGGCAAGGTGCGGCGCACGTCCGTGCTCAAGCATTACGGCTTGAAAACGCTTCTGTATGGGACACTGCTGCCTGGTCCGCATATCGCGCGGCGTTGCCATCCAATCCTGCAACGGATCGCCGAGCGCGGCTTCGAAGTGGGCGTGCACACATACGATCACGTGAAGTGGCAGGACAACGTGGCCGCACAGAGCGAGCCCTGGACGCGCCGGCAAATGGCCCTCGCGCGCGATGAGTTTGCCCGGGTGTTCGAGCGGTATCCGCGTGTACATGGAGCGGCGGGTTGGCAGGTGAACCGCTTCGTGCCGCAGTTGCAGAAAGAGCTCGGCTTCGAATATGCATCCGACTCGCGCGGCTTCGGACCGTTCCTGCCGGTGGTCGCAGGGCGAGCCGTCGAGGTGCCGCAGCTTCCCACGACACTGCCGACGCTCGATGAGCTGATCGGGCTACCCGAGCTGGCCGGCGAGGATCCGATCGATCACCTGCTGCGCATCACCGGAGAGTCGGACCGCGACCATGTATATACGCTGCACGCGGAGCTCGAAGGGGGGCTTTACGCGGAAGGGTTCGAGCGTCTGCTGCGCTCCTGGCGCTCCCGGGGCACGCAGTTGGTGGATCTGGCGTCTTACGCGGCGACCCTGGATTTCAGGAGCCTTCCACGGTGTGTGATGGAGGAGGGCAGTGTCGCAGGGCGCTCGGGCACGCTTGCCTGCCAAGCGCGAAGCTCCGCGTGAGCCGGTCTGCCGCGCGACCGTGGTGCGTGGCGGCAGGAATAGCTGCGGTACTGGCGGCGTGCGTTCACTACGTGCCGCAACCGAAGGCGCCCGAGAAAGTGGTGGATGCTTTTGTCAGCCGCTCCTTCGAGGATCCGGGGCTGCGCAAAGTCCTGGACGAGGCGTTCCCGGCCCGCAGTACCGACTGGCCGCGGCAACAGTGGGATCGCGCCGATCTGCTGTTCGCCATGCTTTACTTCAACGACTCCATCGCGCAAGGCCGCGCGGCGGTTGACGCGTCGACTGCCGCCCGCAGGACCGCGCGCGAGCTGCCCAATCCGGAGATAGAGCTCGAGGGCGAGTACGCGAACCAACACGACGGCTCGCCGCTCTGGCTGTGGGGCGTGGCAACGGAATGGCTGCTGGACTTCGGTGTGCGCCGTGGGATGCGCATCTCGCTGGCCGATCTTAGCGAGCAGCAGGCTCTGGATGACTTCACGGAAATCATCTGGAGGACGCATCGACAGCTGCAGCGCTCGTTCGCCGACATGCTGCTCACGCAGCGCGAGGTAAAGTGGCTCGAAACGGTGAAGGCGGACCGGGATAGTCAGTTGGAGATGGCGCGGCGAGAGCTGGAAGTGGGAGCCACCGCGCGCGGCGAGGTCGACAGGCTGGTACGAGACGCGCTGCTGGATGAGCAGAAGCTGAACGAGGCACGTAGCCGCGCGAGCGCTGCGGAAAGCGCGCTGGCAGCGGCCATCGGTGTGCCGGTGAAATCGCTCGAGGCCGTGCATCTGAGTTGGCCGGATCTGGATAACCCGCCCGACATTCCGGAGGCGCGCCTGACTCAGGGCCGCGAAGCCTCCGTTCTCCAGCGGGCCGATGTCCGCGGCGCCGTGGTCGGCTACGGCGCCGCGGAAGCCGCATTGCGACTCGAAGTCAGCAAGCAGTACCCCGATATTGCGATCGGTCCCGCCTACCAGTGGGACCACGGGGTGAAGCGGCTGCAGTTCAACCTGTTCCTGACACTACCCCTGCTCAACCGCAACCGAGGTGCCATTGCCGAGGCGGAGGCGCGGCGCGCACAGGCTGGCGCGAAGCTCGAAGCCACCGTTGCGAGCGCGTACTCGCAGATCGATGAGTCCATCCGGCAGTGGCGTCTTGCGCGTGCCCGCCTGAGGGAAGCCCGGGGCGGCATCTACGAGAGCGCGCAGCGGATATATTCGGAAATGGAACGCGGCTTTGCCGCCGGCGCCAATGATCGCACGGAGCTCGTCGCAGCCCGAATTGCGCGTACGCTGGCGGAGCTGGAAGTGATTGATGCCGTGCGCGGCGCCCAGTGGGCTCTGTCGGACCTCGAGGGCGCCATGCGGGGACCTCTGGAGGGGCCTGAGTTGAGCTTCGCCCCTGCGGGGCTGGCCGCGCCGCAGGGCAGACCAGGACCGGCATTGCTGGAGGGCGGTCGATGATGAGAGTGCTGTGCACAGTCGCGCTGCTGTTGGCCGCTGGAATTGCAGGATGTGCAAAATCGGATGACCACGACGACGAGCCCACGCCGCACCCACCAGTGACTGCCCGATCCCCGGGCAAGCCACAGGTCGTGACGGTCGACGCAGCGGAGCAGGGACGATTGGGCGTGGTCGTCGCGAAGCTGAGCTCCACCCCCGCCCCGCCGGGCACTCCAAGCACCGCGCGTGTGCTCGACCCGGGGCCGCTGCTGGCTCTGGATGGCGAGCTGACAGCCGCCGAGGCCAGCCTGAGCGCTTCGCGCGCGGAAGCCGAACGAACGCAGAAGTTGTTCGCGGAGGACCGAACAGCGTCGGCGCACGCAGTTGAGACAGCGATCTCGCAGGCACAGGCGGACAGGCAGCGCGTCGAGAGCGCCCGCCGGCGGATCTCGCTGGAGTGGGGCGACGGTATTGCCGATCTTCCTGCCGCGAGGCGCACGACACTTCTCAATGATCTTGCGCAGGTGCGCGCGGAACTGGTGCGAATCGAGCTGCCACAGGGAGCGGCCTCGCCGCAGGCGGGATCAACGGTCGCCCTGCGTGTCAACGCGGACACCCCACAGTTGAAGGCCGTCGTGTTGGGAACGCTGCCCGCGGCAGATCCCAGGCTACAGACAAGAGGCTTGCTCGTGGAGCTGCGTGGTTCGGATGCGAACCTGCCGATTGGCGGCATGCTGCTTGCGCTGATCCCGGGAAAGGAACACGCGGCCGGCGTGCTGTTACCGCGCAGCGCGCTCATCAGGAAGGACTCGAAGGTGTGGGCTTATGTGCAGACCGCACCCACGACTTTCGTGCGACGCGAGGTTGTGGGCTACCAGCCGGTGGAGGAGGGATGGTTCGTCCCGCAGGGCTTTGCACCCGGTGATCAGCTGGTGACGGCCGGCGCCGCATCGCTGTTCGCGATCGAGGAACCCGCGGCCGTCGCGGACGAGGACTGAAAACACCGTGCTCGCCGCCATCATCCGCCTGTCGCTGCGCTCCCCGGCGGTCGTGTGCGTGCTGGCGCTCATTCTCGTTGCCTACGGACTGCTCGTGCTGGGGCGGGCCAAATACGACGTTTTCCCGGAGTTCGTGCCCGCCCAGGTGAACGTGCAGACGGAAGCCCCGGGCCTGGTCGCCGATCAGGTCGAGTTGCTCGTGACGCTACCGCTGGAGCAGGCGATCAGCGGCGCGCCGGGCGTCGAGGCGGTTCGCTCGGAGACGATCTCGGGCCTGTCGAACATCACGGTCGTGTTCCAGGAGAACAGCGACCCCTATCGCGCCCGGCAGGTCGTGGGGGAAGCCATAGCGGAAGTCGCTGCGAGATTGCCCGCAGGCGTACAGGCTCCGAAGCTGACACCGCTGCTGTCCTCGACCATGGATCTGCTCAAGCTGGGCTTCGTCAGCGACAAGCTGACGCCCATGCAGTTGCGCGATCTCGTGCAATGGACAGTTCGCCCGCGGCTGCTCGCCGTGCCCGGTGTCGCGCGGGCAACCATCTATGGAGGGGATGAGAGGCAGCTGCAGGTGGAAGTCGATCCCCGCGAGCTGAACGCCCGCAATCTGTCTTTCCAGGACATCGTTGCCGCGGTCCAGGCGGCGACCGGTGTTCGGGGTGCCGGCTTCATCGAGACGCCGAACCAGCGCGTCATGGTCGAGACTCACGGGCAGACGCTGACGGCGGAAGACCTGGGCGAGGCCATCGTTCCGAGCTCGAGCGGTGCGCCGCTGCGGCTGCGGGACTTCGCGACGGTGGAGGATGCCGCCGCTCCAAAGTTTGGCGATGCCGTCATCATGGGCAAACCGGGTGTGTTGCTCTCCCTGTCCAGCCAGTACGGCGCCAACACACTCGATGTGACGCGGACGACGGAGGAGGCCATCGCGGCGCTGAAACCCTCTCTGGATGCCAAGGGAGTCACGCTGTATCCGCGAATGCATCGTCCCGCCAACTTCGTTGAGAACGCGCTGCGTGGGGTGAGGAATGACGTGTTCATCGGCGCCGCGCTCATCGCCATCGTGTTATTTCTTTTTCTGCGCGACTTTCGCAGCGTGCTCGTGTCATTTGCGTCCATTCCCCTCGCTTTGTTGTCCACGGTGATCGTGGTCGATGCGCTGGGCTGGACCATCAATACCATGACTCTGGGCGGCCTGGCGGTCGCACTGGGCGTCGTCGTCGATGATGCAATCATCGACGTCGAGAACATCATGCGCCGGCTGCGCGGCCGTCCCACCGCTACTTCGATGCGCGAGGTGGTGCACACGGCCGCCGTGGAAGTGCGTCAGCCGGTGGTCTATGCGACGTTCGTCGTCGTCCTGGTGTTGATGCCGATGTTGCTGCTGTCGGGCCTGCAGGGGCGATTCTTCGGTCCTCTGGCCGCGGCGTTCATGATTGCGACGGTGGCATCGTTGATCGTGGCTATTACTGTGACGCCAGCCGCCTCGTTTCTGCTGTTGACCCGCGGGCGACCCCACGCTGAGCCGTCGTGGCTGCAGCGGATAAAGGCAGCCCATGAGCGCCTGTTGC
>CAZLYG010000126.1:7781-11640 GCA_964563075.1 uncultured Steroidobacteraceae bacterium
CGCACGGTCATCCTGGGCTCTGTCATTGTGACGGTGCTGGCGTCGGCGGCTATCCCGTTTTTCGGCAGCCAGCTGATGCCTCCATTTCGCGAGGGCCACTTCGTCGTGCAGGCCGTCGCTCCGCCGGGTACGTCGCTCGAATCTGTCAGGCTCACCGGGGAGCGGATCTCGCGAGACTTCCTGGCAATCCCGGGTGTGCTGTCGGTCGAGCACACGATCGGTCGTGCGGAGCAGGGCGAGGATACCTGGGAGCCCGCCAAGAGCGAATTCCATATCGAGCTGAAAAGAATGTCGGCGCGGGAGGAGCAACGCACGGGGGACGCACTGCGCGCGACATTGACCCACTATCCGAACTTCCAGACGCAGGTGATGACGTTTCTCGCCGACCGGATGAGCGAGTCGCTTTCCGGGGAGACCGCACCGGTGGCCATCAATGTGTTCGGCGACGATCTCGATGAGCTCGATCGTCTCGCGGGTCAGATCGCTGCGGTGCTCAAGAGCGTGCCGGGTGCGAACGATGTGCAGGTGCAGGCGCCCTCCGGAGCGCCGCTTCTGCGGGTTGATCTGCAGCACGAGCGATTGATGCAATATGGCTTCACGGCCACTGACGTGCTGGATACGATGGAGGCCGCCTATCAGGGAGCTACGGCGGCACAGATTTACGATGCCAATCGAATCGTCAATCTGGTGGTACGCCTGCCGGCCTTCGAGCGCAGGGATCCGGAGTCATTGGGCAGTCTGCTCGTCCGAGCCCGCTCGGGAGTGACGGTGCCGTTGCGGGATCTCGCGAAAATCTCCCTCACTGAAGGCCGCACCAGCATCATGCACGAGGGTGCGCGACGGCGTCAGGTCGTGACCGTCAATCCCGAAACTGCGGACATCACGGGATTCGTCAACCAGGCGCGCGCGGCCATCCAGAGCAAAATCAAGCTTCCCGGTGCGGTGTACCTGGAGTTCACCGGTGCCGCGGCTGCGGAAGCGGCCGCACGCCGCGATCTGCTGACACACGCTGCAATGGCGGCCGTCGGTATCATTCTGCTGCTCTCGATGGCCTTCGGCGAAGCGCGCAGTGTCATGCTGATTCTCGCAATGACTCCATTTGCCCTCGTGGGCGGCGTGCTGGCAGTCGCGTTGACAGGAGCGACGCTCTCGATCGGATCTCTGGTGGGTTTCGTGACGCTGTTCGGAGTGGTCGCACGTAATGCCATTCTGATGATCGCACACGTGGACCACCTCCTGGCCGTGGAGGGCGCGTCCTGGTCGCTGGATACCGTGCTGCGCGGGGCGCGTGAGCGGCTCGTGCCGATCCTGATGACGGCGCTGGTCACGGCGCTGGGTTTGTTACCGCTGGCCGTAGCGAGCGGCGAAGTCGGACGCGAGGTGGAAGGCCCCATGGCTCAGGTGATTCTCGGCGGACTCGTGACGTCTACCGTGATGAATCTCCTGGTCCTGCCGGTGTTGATCTGGCGCTTCGGCCCTCTCGGGCGCAGCCGCATGGGACGGCGCTCGTCTCACCTTCCGGCTGACCGTTGACGGATCGCGACCCGAAACTCACCATCGGGTTGTGAGCAACCCTTCCCTGATCCTCATACCGGGCATTCTCTGCGACTCCACCGTCTGGCGGGACCAGGCGGCCGCGTTGCGCGATATCGCCGAGGTGCACATCGCAGAGCTGATCGATTGCGACTCGCTTGGCCTGATGGCCGAAGCGATTCTGAAAACAGCGCCGGCGAGCTTCGCGCTGGCAGGACATTCGGTGGGTGGGCGCGTGGCTCTGGAGATCCTGCGCCGCGCTCCACGGCGAATCGAGAGACTCGCGCTGCTGGATACCGGTTACGAGGCGCTCGCACCCGGGGCAGCGGGCGAGCGCGAGGCCGCCGGCCGACGCAGGATGGTGGCCAAAGCACGTGAGGTGGGGCTGCGCGCAATGGGCCTGGAATGGTTGCAGGGGATGCTCAATCCGCCACGCCTGCAGGACACGGCTCTGGTCACGGGCATACTTGACATGATCGAGCGGCGGACGCCTGACTACTACGCAGCGCTGACAAGCGCCATGCTGAGCAGGCCGGACGCGACGCCGCTGCTGGGAGATATCCGCTGCCCCACACTGGTCCTGTGCGGTCGGGAGGACAGCTGGTCGCCCGTCGAGCGGCACCGCCGGCTCGCGGCGCTGATACCGGGCAGCACGTTCACTATCATCGAGGACTGCGGCCATATGTCGACTCTGGAGCAACCGGGGGAGGTGAGTGCCGCGCTGTGCCGCTGGCTGGCTGGCACGAGGCAAGACCATGACTGAGATCAGTACCCGGAGCATTGCGATCATCGGCTTCGGTGAAGCCGGATCGATCCTCGGCGCGGAGTTGGCCGCCCAAGGTCTGCGGATCACGACGTACGACATCCTGCTCGACTCGACGGGCTCGCGCTCCACTGTGGAGGCGCGGGCCCGTGCGGCTGGAGCTCGTGTTGCCCACACTCACGCTGCAGCGGTGCAGGGCGCAACGCTCATCATCTCCGCCGTGACGGCCAGCTCTGCGGCGGACGTCGCGGCACAGGCCGCCTCCCATATCGGTGCGGGCCAGGTATTCCTCGATATCAACTCGGTGTCGCCCGCCACCAAGCGTGGCAACGCCCAGCTGATCGAGCAGGCTGGCGCGGATTACGTGGAAGCAGCGGTGATGGCGCCAGTGCCGCCGCAGCGCCTCAAAGTACCGATGCTCCTCGGAGGCCGCCGGGCTGAGGAAATGGCGCGGGTCCTGTCCGGGTTGGGGATGAACACGACGGCGATTGCCGAGCGCATCGGAGTCGCTGCGGCCGTGAAGATGTGCCGCAGCATCATGATCAAGGGCCTGGAAGCACTGACAGTCGAGTGCCTGCTCGCTGCGAGGCGCTTCGGCGCCGAAGCGGAAGTGCTCGCCTCGCTCGACGGGACGTATCCGGACATGGGCTGGCTCGAGTCCTTGCCGGACTATCTCGTGAGCCGGGTAGCCGAGCACGGCAGGCGCCGCGCCGCGGAGATGCGCGAGGTCGCCCAGACCCTCGCCGACGTACGGCTGGAGCCTACGATGACCCTGGCGACCGCCGCGCGCCAGGACTGGCTGATCGATGCCATGGCGGCCCGGGGCATCGGTTATCCTCGCCACGAGCCGTTTTCATGGCGGGCGCTGGCCGATGCGCTCTCAAAGAACTCCGGTAGAGAACAACGATGAGCAAGTATCAGCCCAAACTCAATCTCGAGCAGATCGTCGCACTCGACATCCATACCCACGCGAGCATCTCGACCCGCGCCCCCCGCGATCCGTGCTCGATCATCTTCGATGAGGCGATGTCGAAGTATTTCAAATCGATGGTGCCGCCGACGATCCCCGAAGTGGCGCAGTACTATCGCGAGCGCAAGCTGGCGGCCGTCATCTTTCCGGTCGACAGCGAAGCGGAGATGGGCCACTGGCGCATCGCGAACGAGGAGGTGGCCGAGATGGCCGCCGAGCACGCCGATGTGCTGATCCCGTTTGCCAGCATCGATCCGGCGAAGGGCAAGATGGGAGCCCGCGAGGCGCGCCGTCTGGTGCAGGACTACGGCGTGCGCGGGTTCAAGTTTCATCCCTCGATGCAGGGGTTCTATCCCAACGATCGCAAGGCCTACGTGCTGTACGAGGCTATTCAGGAGGCACGCGTCCCGGCGCTGTTTCACACCGGCCAGACGGGCGCGGGCGCGGGGGCGCGCGGTGGCCTGGGGGTGCGCTTGAAGTTTTCCAACCCCATTTATCTGGATGACGTGGCGGTGGACTTCCCCGACATGCCGATCATTGCCGCGCACCCCTCGTTCCCCTGGCAGGATGAGGCCCTGGCGGTGGCGACACAC
>CAZLYG010000127.1:0-11610 GCA_964563075.1 uncultured Steroidobacteraceae bacterium
CGAGCGCCTTGCGCATCGCCTTGGGCTCGTCGTGATTGCCGGGCAGGCACAGAACGGGAACGTCGAGCGAAGCGAAGATGCGCCGGAAGTGGGCGTATCCGGCGGAGTCATCCTGAACGATATCGCCGGTCACCAGAATGGCGTGCGGCGGCCACTCGCGCTGTTGAGCATGCGCAAGCGTGGCCTGAAGCGCGGGCAGCGTCGCAACCCCGCGCAGCGATTCCGTTTCGCTGCCGTACAGATGCGGGTCGGTGAAATGAGTGAGGCGCAATATGCTCATGATCGGGTCGCAGTCGATTCCATGAATAACAGGGGCAGCAGGACTCGTGTTCCCTCGGTGCTCATGTCGCGCTGCCACGAGATCGTAACAGAGGGTCGCACGGATGCAGTGAACTGGATCAAGGGCTCCGGGGCCACGCGGGCAAACATGACGCAGTCGCGGTGTGGGCGGGGGATAATGTGAAGCAAGCCCACGCGGGCATTGTGAAGCGCGGCATCGGTGTGGGCCAAGGTCTCACGCGCCCTAACGGATTAAGTTCTGTCGTCGATGCCCGACACGTGTGTCGAATTGCGGGAGCAATCGGCGGCAAGAAGCGTCGCCCAAGCGGTGCAGAAGTCCTGTGCCCGACCGGCTGGGTCCGTGCGCCGTTCAGATTGGCGACGCCCTGGTGGGCGGCGCTCCGGTGGGCGACGCTGCGGTGGGCGACGCTCCGCAATTCCCGCCGATGCCTCTGGCGTTGAGCGTGAGGCGGGTCTGGTAGAGAATGCGCGGCCCGATCAGGACCACAGTCTTTGACACTGGTGAGCCCCCGCCGCGAACTTGGTGATCCCTGCGCCGGCCATTGGACGCCGTGCAGCGTGCCAACTCGGGGCATCCAGGCGCGAGGGTGCGGACGTGTTTCCCCACTCCGGGTTCACAGTCGATAATGTGCAGCGGGAAATCGAGGATTTGCTAAACCCAGCCGGACTGAGCCGGTTTAACAGTTTCAAGCGAGGGTGAGGACATGGCATTAAAAGTGGGCATCAACGGGTACGGTCGTATCGGGCGGAACATTCTGCGCGCCCTGTATCAGGGCAAGCGCACGGCCCAGATGCAGATCGTGGCGCTCAACGACCTGGGAGATGCCAAGACGAACGCGCACCTCACCCGCCATGACACCGTGCACGGGCGCTTTCCCGGTGAAGTCGTGGTCGATGGAGACTCGATGGTGGTCAACGGCGACCGCATCCGGGTGCTTGCCGAGCGCGATCCGTCGAAGCTGCCCTGGGGCGACCTGGGCGTGGACATAGTGCTCGAGTGCACGGGGCTGTTCACCAGCAAGGCCAAGGCCTCCGCGCACCTCAAGGGTGGCGCAAAGAAGGTGATGATCTCCGCACCGGGCGGCGAGGATGTCGACGCTACGATCGTGTACGGAGTAAATCACCATACGCTCAAGGCGAGCCACACCGTGGTGTCCAACGCCTCCTGCACCACCAACTGCCTCGCACCGCTGGCGAAGGTCCTGCATGAGAAGATCGGTATCTTGTCCGGGATCATGACAACGATCCATTCATACACCAACGATCAGGTGCTGACGGACGTGTATCACTCCGATCTGCGCCGGGCGCGCTCGGCCACGATGTCGCAGATCCCGGCCAAGACGGGCGCTGCCTCCGCCCTGGGCCTGGTGCTTCCGGAGCTCAAGGGGAGGCTCGACGGTTTCGCCGTGCGCGTGCCGACGATCAACGTGTCGCTGGTGGACCTCACTTTCACGGCCAAGCGCGCCACCAGCGCGGACGAGATCCACCAGGCGATGAAGGAGGCGGCCACCGGGAGTCTCAAGGGCATCCTGGCCTACAACGACCTGCCGCTGGTGTCGGTGGATTTCAACGGCGATCCGCATTCCTCCATTTTCGATGCGACGCTCACCAAGGTCATCGACGGCACTCTGGTCAAGGTGTGCTCGTGGTATGACAACGAGTGGGGCTTCTCCAACCGCATGATCGATGCCACGCTGGCCTGGTCGAAGGCCACATGAAGGTCCTGCGCATGGCCGATGCGGACCTGCGCAACAAGCGGGTCCTGATCCGGGAAGACCTGAATGTGCCGGTTCACGACGGAGTCGTCACCAGCGATGCGCGCATTCGCGCGGCCGTACCGACGATCCGCTACGCGCTCGATCAGCACGCGAAGGTATTCATTCTCTCGCACCTGGGGCGGCCTGAAGAGGGCAAGTACGACGAGCAGCTGTCGCTGGCTCCGGTCGCCGCGCGGCTGGCGGATCTGCTGGGCAAGCCCGTCCCGTTGCGCAAGGAGTGGCTCGAGGGCGTGGATTGCGCCGCTGGCGATGCGGTGCTCTGTGAGAACGTGCGTTTCAACAAAGGCGAGAAGAAGGACTCCGAGTCGCTGGCGCGCAAGATGGCGGAGTTGTGCGACGTATTCGTCATGGATGCCTTCGGCACTGCTCACCGCGCAGAGGCGAGCACCCACGGCGTAGCGCGCTTTGCCAAAGTCGCCTGCGCCGGCCCGCTGCTCGTCGGGGAGCTGGAAGCTCTGGAGACGGCATTGCACCAGCCCGCCAGGCCTCTGGTGGCCATCGTGGGCGGCTCGAAGGTCTCCACCAAGCTGACCGTGCTGGAGTCGTTGCTCGAGAAAGTCGACAAGCTGATCGTCGGTGGCGGCATTGCCAACACGTTTCTCGCTGCCACGGGCATCGGCGTGGGCAAGTCGCTGCACGAAGCAGAGATGCTGGATGTCGCCCGGCGCCTGATGGACAAGGCGCGGGCCGCCGGTACCGAGGTCCCGCTTCCGACGGATGTCGTGGTGGCGAAGGAGTTTGCGGCGACGGCGCACGCGGATGTGCGCTCGATTCACGATGTGCGGCCCGATGAGATGATTCTCGACATCGGTCCGGATACCGCCGACCGGTTCAGTGCCCTGCTGCAGTCCGCGGGAACGATCGTCTGGAACGGCCCGGTGGGTGTCTTCGAGTTCGAGCAGTTCGGCGAGGGTACACGGGCGGTGGCCTTGGCCATTGCGCGCAGCAAGGCTTTCTCGCTGGCGGGCGGTGGCGACACATTGGCCGCAATCGAAAAGTACGGCGTGGAAGAGGGCATCTCGTACATCTCGACCGGGGGCGGTGCATTCCTCGAATTCGTCGAGGGCAAGAGGCTTCCGGCCGTCGCCGTGCTAGAAGAACGCGCGCCGGGATGATATATCCCCATGATTGATGATCGCGTTAGCCGGGAGCCCGCGCTGGGCTCCCGGGCGCGCCACGCGGCAAACCCAGGACTTATGCTCAGACGTACGAAGATTGTCGCCACGGTGGGACCGGCGACGGACGATCTCGCGGTTTTGACATCGATGATGCGGGCAGGGGTGGACGTCGTCCGTCTCAATGCCTCACATGGTACTGTCGACGACAGGCGCAAGCGCCTCGAGCTGGTGCGTGCAGCCGCGCAGAATGCCAACAGGTGTATCGGTGTGCTGCTGGATCTCGGCGGCCCCAAGATCCGCATCGAGGGCTTCCGTGAGGGCAAGGTTCTGCTGCAGGAAGGGCAGGCCTTTGCACTGGATATGGATCTCGACCCCAAGGCGGGCACTGTCGATGTGGTCGGGTGCGCGTACAAGAACCTGCCGAAGGACGTCGCTGCAGGGGATACGCTGCTGCTGAACGATGGCCAGATCGTACTGGACGTGAAGCACGTCAGCCCTACCCGCATCGAGACGACCGTCCGCGTGGGAGGCGAGCTGTCCGATCGCAAGGGGCTCAATCGGCAGGGCGGGGGTATCTCCGCTCCTGCGCTCTCCGACAAGGATCGCGAGGACATCAAGTTTGCCGCTGCCTCCGATGTTGACTACATCGCCGTGTCGTTCGCGCGGGATGCTGCCGATATCGAGCTGGCGCGCACTCTCGTGCGCCAGGCAGGGGGCGAAGCGCGGATCGTCGCCAAGATCGAGCGTCACGAGGCGGTCGCGAATCTCAGCGGCATCATCGAAGCCGCCGACGTAGTGATGGTGGCGCGCGGTGACCTGGGCGTGGAGATGGGGTACGCGGAGCTCACTGGCCTGCAGAAGACGATCATCCATCAGAGCCGCACGCGTAATCGCATCGTGATCACGGCGACTCAGATGATGGAGTCGATGATCCAGAATCCCATTCCGACACGGGCGGAGGTCAGCGACGTCGCCAATGCCGTGATGGACGGAAGCGATGCCGTGATGCTGTCTGCCGAGACGGCGACCGGACGCTATCCGGTGCGCGTCGTCGAGGCAATGTCCGAGGTGATCGAGGGAGCGGAGAAGTACCAGCTCACACATACACGCTCGCGCCACCGCGTGGAGGGCCAGTTCCGCGGGAGCGAGGAAGCGATTGCAATGGCCGTGATGTACACGGCCAATCACATGAAAGTGAAGGCGATCGTCGCCTTGACCGAATCGGGGGCGACTCCCCTGTGGATGTCGCGCATCCGTTCCGATATTCCGATCTATGCGTTCACGCGGCATGAGGCGACACGGCGGCGCGTGACGATCTATCGCGGCGTGTATCCATTTATCTTCGATGTCACCCATAGCACCGCGGAGCTGTATCGGTCGCTTTTCAACAGGTTGCTGGAGCTGGATCTGGTGAAGGCCAACGATCTGGTTATCCTGACGAAAGGCGAGCTGTCCGGAGTGCAGGGCGGCACCAACTCGATGCAGATCCTCAAAGTGTCAGAAAGCGCGGCAGGCGACTTTCGGCAGTCAAATTACGCGAAGTGAGACTGTGGAGCGTCGGCCTCGCGCTGCTGGTCGTCGTTCTGGCGCCGGTCGCAGTGTTCTTCGCTTTGCTGCGCGGCTCGCTACCGCGGCTCGACGGTGACATCCCGGTTGCAGGACTCACCGCGCCAGTCAACATTGAGCGTGACAATCTCGGTGTGCCCACCGTCACGGCCGTGAGCCGGACGGATCTCGCCTACGCCACCGGATTCCTGCACGGCCAGGACCGGTTCTTCGAGATGGACCTGTCCCGCCGCCTTGCAGCGGGAGAGTTGTCGGAGCTCGTCGGCGCTGCCGCTCTGGAGCAGGATGAATCTGCCCGTGTGTTCCGCTTCCGCCAGGTTGCCCGGCAGGTACTCGAGCAGGCGACCCCCGAACAACGGGCGATCATTGAAGCGTATTCGCGTGGAGTGAATGCCGGGCTCGCCAGCCTCAACGTACGTCCCTGGGAATATCTGGCGCTACGCGCGCGGCCGGCACCGTGGCGACCTGAAGATTCCGTCCTCGTGCTGCATGGCATGTGGTGGCAGCTGCAGTACATGGGTTTCCACCGCGAGATGCTGCGACGCGAAGTCAACGACCGCCTGGGCGGTCCGGTTTGCGGGCAATGGAAATGCGCTCTGCAGTTCTTCTATCCGGCCAGAACCCCGTGGGATGCTCCTGCGGTCGGCGCCGATGAGGACATTGCACACCCCACTCCTGTGCCGGGGCCTGAGGCTCTGGATCTGAGGGACGGCAACTTACCTGCCGTGGCACACGTGAGCAGCGTGGGTGCTCTCGTGGGCAGCAACAATTGGGCAATCGCGGGCAGCCACACCGCCACCGGGGCCGCTCTGGTGGCCAACGACATGCACCTTGGCCAGCGCGTGCCCGTCATCTGGTACCGGATGCGACTGCGGACGAGCCCGCCGGGGGGTGCAGGCATCGACGTCACGGGGGTGACCCTGCCGGGCGCTCCCCTCGTGGTTGCCGGCTCCAACGGGCACATTGCCTGGGGCTTCACCAACAGCTATGGAAAGTGGCTGGACGTCACGCCCGTTCCCTGCAGCGCGGTGGGTACCGCCAGCCTGACCGGACCCTCGGGCACCACTGCCCTGAAGGTGGATTGGGAGTGGATTCGAGTGCACGGCGCTGCCAGTGTGCGTTTCCCCGTCAGGAGCGGACCGGCAGGGGTACTGCTCGAGGCGCACCCGGAGCGCGGTCAGTGCTGGTTCGCTTCCTGGCTGGCGCAGATACCGGAGGCGAGCAACTTCAACCTTCTTGGCCTTGAGCGCGTGAGCTCGGTGCGGGAAGCGCTCGCGCTCGCTCCCACGATCGGGATTCCACATCAGAACTTCGTCGTCGGCGACCGGGACGGACATATCGGCTGGGCAATCTACGGACGGGTGCCCGCCGCCCGGGTGGCTGACCCCCGGTTGGCCGGCCCCGGGTTGGCCGGCCCCCGGGTGGCCGGCCCCCGTATCCCCGCTGTGGTCGATGAGCATCGGGAAGGGGGGACTTCTGTCTGGCTGGAGGAACCGGCTCAACCGGCGGCAATTGATCCTCCAGTGGGACGCATCTGGACGGCGAATGCACGCGTGACCTCCGTGCCCGCACAGGAACTGGCCATTGGAGCCGGGACCGCCTCGTTGGGCGCTGAGTACGATCTGGGCGCGCGGGCATCCCAGATCCGCGCCGATCTGTTGGCCCTCCGTGGTCCGGCAACGCCGGCGGACATGCTGCGCATCCAGCTCGATGATCGTGCCGTGTTCCTCGAACGGTGGCGCGCGGTGCTGCTGGGAGTTCTGGATGCCGCGAGCCTCAAGGATCACCCCGAGCGGGCGCGGTTTCGTACCCTGGTCGAGCATTGGGATGCCGCAGCCGACACGGGCTCGGTGGGCTATCGCCTGGTGCGGCGCTGGCGCGACCTGATCGAAGCGCAGGTTTGGGATAGCATTCTCGACGGGCTGCACATCCCGGCGGATGCCAGCTACAGCGTGCCGACACAGTTCCAGGCGCCGCTGTTGCAACTGTTGCAGGAACGTCCCCTGCACCTGCTGCCACGGCGTTACGCAAGCTGGCCGCAACTCATGCTGAGCGAGCTGGATAGCGCTATCGCGGAACTGCAGAAGGAGTGCGGGGACCTGCTCCACTGCACCTGGGGGCGCCAGAATACGATCCACATCCAGCATCCCTTGTCGCGCGCGCTGCCGTTCCTGGCGCCTCTGCTGGATATGCCGACGCTCGAGCTACCTGGCGATCATGACATGCCGCGCGTTCAGAGCATGACTCTGGGTGCTTCCGAGCGTTTCGCGGTATCACCGGGCCACGAGGCGCAGGGCTATTTCCATATGCCGGGAGGCCAGAGCGGCCACCCGCTGTCGCCGTACTACCGCGCTGGATTCATGGCTTGGGCCCGCGGGATACCGCTCCCCTTCCTGCCCGGCACGCCGCAGCATCGAATGACCCTGCAACCGGAGGTCTCTCACGGCCCGTGACCCAGTGAGGCGAGCATTCAGGATCCGGGCAGTATGATCTGCTAATGGACACGCCGTTCGAATACCGCTCAGCCCGCCGGCCCACGGTGGGGCTGGTTTTGACGGGCGGCGGTGCACGATCGGCCTACCAGGTAGGGGTGCTCGTGGCGCTGTCCGAGCTGATGCCACGGACGCGCAATCCATTTCGGGTCATCGTCGGGACCTCCGCGGGCGCGATCGCTGCGGGAGTACTGGCGTCGGAAGCTCATCATTGGCGGCGAGCGGTCGCAGGC
Organism: uncultured Steroidobacteraceae bacterium; assembly: GCA_964563075.1. Taxonomy (GTDB): domain Bacteria; phylum Pseudomonadota; class Gammaproteobacteria; order Steroidobacterales; family Steroidobacteraceae; genus 13-2-20CM-66-19. The sequence continues at coordinate 7,488 of CAZLYG010000127.1, forward strand.
CTCGAGCGTGTGTGGGCAAACTTCCGCTCGGAGCAGGTGTTCCACGTCGATCCGGTGCACATGCTGCGAGCTGGGTTTCACTGGGTGCTCGCGCTCGTCTCCGGCGGACTCGTGCTATCGCCGCCAAAGTCGCTGCTCGATAACACCCCACTGCGCCAGCTGCTGGGCATTCATGTCGATTGTGCCGGTGTCCGCAGGAGCATCGCGCGAGGACACCTGAATGCACTGGCCTTGTGCTCCACCAGTTACGGGACGGGTCAGTCGGTCGCTTTCTACGATGGCGTCGAGTCGCTGACCGAGTGGTCGCGTGAGCGTCGCATCGGGCGCCGCTGCGAGCTGACGCTGGATCACCTGATGGCGAGCTCGGCGATCCCTCTGTTGTTTCCTCCAATGCGCCTCGGCGATCAGTTCTACGGTGACGGTGCGATGCGCCAGCTCAATCCGCTGAGCCCGGCCATTCACCTGGGCGCGGACCGGCTGCTGATCATCGGCGTGCGCGCGCGGCGTCAGGCCGGAGTCGTCGTCGACCGCCCCGAGACGAGCATGCCGACTCCTGGCGAGATCTTCGGCTACATGCTCGATACCCTGTTCACGGATCAGGTGTATGGCGACCTGGAGCAGGTCGAGCGTATCAACCAACTCGTTGCGGCGGCTCCCGAGGCAGCACGGGGATTGCGCCACGTCGAGACCCTCATGCTTGCGCCGAGCGTCGACCCGCGCGAAATCGCAGCGCGTCACGTTGCCGAGATGCCGCAGGGACTGCGTGCCTTGTTGCGCGTTATCGGCGGTCGCGGCGCATCCGGTCTGCAGCTGCCGAGCTACCTCATGTTCGAGGCGGGGTACACGCGCGAGCTGATTCAGCTCGGCTACCGGGACGCGATGGAGGCCCGCCTGCAGCTCATGGCCTTCATGAACGGCGACAAGGTGCCGGCCGTGCCGGTCGCGGCAGCGACTCCGGCCATAACGGAGGAAGTGCCCGCCCCGAGCGTAGTCCAGGCTACGTGACGGTAGGGCCGCCCGGACAGGTCGCGGCGCGCATCGGTGGCGCGCATTGGCCCCGCCAATCCGCCTCAGCCGTTGGCGGCGGGGGCAGCAGAGACCCGCACGAGCTGTGAGGCCGGAAGCGACCCGTGCCTTACCGTGACGCGTGGGAAGCGAACTGCAAACAGGGCGGCGAGCCGGTCCACGATGTACACCGAGCGGTGCTGTCCGCCGGTGCAGCCGACGGCCACCGTGAGGTAACCCCGGTTGCTTGCCTGGTATTCGGGGATTCGGCCGTCCAGAAAGCGCACGATATCCTGGATCAGCGTCGCGACATTCGTCTGACTCTCCAGAAAGCGAATCACCTCCGGATCGCGGCCGGTGAGATTGCGCAGCCCGGGCTCCCAGTACGGGTTCGGCAGCGAGCGCGCGTCGAACACGAAATCGGCGTCGCCCGGGATGCCGTGTTTGAATCCGAACGACTCGAACGACAGCGACAGGCGTCCCACGGCGCGTTGCTCGACGCGCTGATGGATGATGTCGCGCAGCGCATGGGCGCCCATCCGCGAGGTGTCGATGACCAGGTCGGCCGCGTAGATGATCGGATCCAACAGTGTGCGCTCCAGCGCCATCGCCTCGCGCAGGTCGACGTTGTTGCGGCTCATCGGATGCTTGCGCCGCGTTTCAGCGAAGCGCCGCAGCAGCTCCTCTTCGCTGCTGACCAGAAAGATCACCTCGCACTGGATGCCGCTGCGCCGCAGCTCATCGATGAGCTGGGGAACCGTGGCAATCTCGGCGGCCGTATTGCGAGCGTCCAGCCCGATGGCGGTACGGTCGTACATCGATTCCGTGGCGCGCACGGTGTAGGAGATGAAGGGCTTGAGCATCGCGGCGGGGATGTTGTCGATGCAATAGAAGCCGAGGTCCTCGAGCATGTGCAGAGCCACGCTCTTGCCGGAACCGGACAGGCCGCTGAGGATGATGATGCGCACGGCGTCCCGACGTTATCCAGCCCGCGTGACGGGCGCAAGCGCCAGGAGTACGTATTCAGCCAGGCAACATAAGCAGCAGCCGGATGAGGCGAGATCCAGGCGCCGCGGCTGCAGGCGGATCAAGGGGTTGTGCGCGGGGGCCGCCGCACGCGGCGGTCCCCTCAGCGCAAGTGTCAGACGCGGATGGCGCGGCGGGTTTCTGCCGCATGGTGGTCTGTCAGCTTTTCCTTGTGTTTCTTGATGCACCGATCGAGCTTGTCGGCCAGCAGGTCGATGGCAGCGTACATATCCTCTTCGGTGGCGTCGGCGTGAATCGCGTTACCGCTGACGTGCAGCGTCGCCTCGGCTTTCTGTCTCAATTTCTCCACCGTCAGCACACAGTGAACGTCGATGACCTGGTCAAAGTGGCGCCCGATGCGCTCGAGCTTCCTCTCCACGTAGCCGCGCAGAGCCGGGGTGACTTCCACGTGATGGCCGGTGACGTTGAGCTGCATACTCGTCTCCTTCTCGCTTGTCTGTAAACGGCTTACATCGGTTTCGATCCTGCGCGGCGGCGCTCGTTCGAGGGCGCGATGCCCATCGCTTCGCGGTATTTCGCGACGGTGCGGCGTGCGACCGGGATGCCTTCCCCGGACAGCAGCTCCGCAATGCGCCCATCGCTCAGAGGATTCTCGCTGTCCTCTTCCTTGACCAGTTTGCGAATCTTGGCGCGGATGGCCGTCGAGGAGGTGCCGGACCCGTCCGCACCCTCCACCTGGCTGGAGAAGAAATACCGCAGCTCGAAGACTCCCCGTGGGGTATGCATGTATTTGCCGGAGGTCACGCGCGAAATCGTCGATTCGTGCATCCCGACGGCCTCGGCAATGTCTTTGAGAATCATCGGGCGCATGTGCTCATCACCGTGCTCGAGGAAGGCGGTCTGCCGCTCCACGATGGAGCGCGCGACCTTGATGAGCGTCTCGTGGCGAATCTCGAGGCTTTTCAGCAGCCAGCGCGCTTCCTGGAGCTGCGCCCGCATCGTGGCGTGGCTGGCGTTGCGACCGATCAGGCTCGCATAGCTGTTGTTGAGACGTACTCGCGGCAGGGTTGCTGCATTGATTTCCACCGCCCACCCGTGATCGGTGCGGCGCACAAAAACATCAGGTACCACGTACTCGGCTGCGCCTGAGCTGACCGTGGAGCCGGGACGTGGGTGACAGGAGCGGACCAGGGCGAGGGCACAGGCGATCTCTTCGTCGGTCGCGCGCAGCTCGCGGCGCAACAACGAGTGTTCCCGTTCTGCGACCAGCTCCAGGTGATGGCGTGCGATCTGCAGCGCTGTGTTGAATCCCGGTGTCGCCGGGTCGAGCTGCCGCAGTTGCAGTTCGATACATTCCCCGACGGAGCGCGCGCCCACACCGGGCGGGTCCAGCGCCTGCACGCCCCCCAGGACCGCTGCGACCTCGGCCGCGTCGCATTCGATCTCGGGCCGCAGCGTGCCGGCAATCTCCTCCAGCGGCTCGGTGACATAACCATCGTCGCTGATCGCATCGACGATGGCGCGCGCTATGGCGAGCTCGCGCGGCTCGAGCTTGGCGAGCTCGAGCTGCCACAACAGGTGTTCCTGCAACGACTGTCCGGAGGCGTCGGCGAATTCCTGCTGACGCTCATCATCGTCGCCGCTGTTCCAGGGGGTCTCCGCCGGACCCACGCTCTGCTCGCCCCAGCCTTCGTCCACCACCTCGACATTGCTCTCGGGGGCCGTGCGCTCGGGGGTCGGCACCTGTGCGGGCGCCTCGATAGCCTCGAAAGCACCGGTCGCCTCGGTGTCATCGACAGGCTCGAGCATGACGTTCGATTCGAGCAACTCCCGGATGTGGGCCTGGAGCTCGAGGGCGGGCAGCTGCAGAAGTCGAATGGCCTGCTGCAGCTGCGGGGTCATGGTCAGTTGCTGACCCAGCTTGAGCTGCAGGGAGGGTTTCAGCATGATGGCACGGGCAAAAAGGTCGCCTTCCTATAAGTCATTGAAAATGATGACGTTTCTGGTGACCTGAGGGCCTCAGAGACGGAACGACTCGCCCAAGTACACCTCACGCACTTGGGGGTTGGCAAGGATTTCTTCCGCAGAACCGGCGGCGATTACTATCCCTTGGTTGACGATGTATGCGCGG
>CAZLYG010000128.1:0-11570 GCA_964563075.1 uncultured Steroidobacteraceae bacterium
AGCGCTTCTCGGTCTCGACCCAGAACCGCTGCGAATGCAGGTTCGGCAGGAAGCGGCGGCGCTTCTTGTTGTTGGCGTGGGAAACGCGGTTGCCGACGGCCGGCTTTTTGCCAGTGATCTCGCACACCCGGGTCATTAGGGCTTTCCAATCAAGGGGTTGCAGGTAGGCGGGGGCGTCTGGCCGACCCGCCGGAGCCGCGCTTTATACCAGCTTCGGGCGTGGAATGCACGTCCGGCCCTCCGAGCGCGGAGTAATCCGGTTCGGAGCCCGGGCAGGGGTCGGCGTTTACGTTGAGATTTCAGCTCGCGGGCGAGCCAGACGGCAGCCCGCCGGCCGCCCCCGCAGCGAAGGTGCGCGACGGGCTCACAACAGCCCCCGCTCCGCAAATGACAGACAACGCCCCTCTCCCACAATGATGTGATCGAGTACGCGCACATCCACCAGCGCAAGCGCCGCACGCAGACGCTGCGTGGTGAGCTCATCCGCGTGGCTGGGTTCGGTGACCCCGGAAGGGTGGTTGTGAGCGAAGATGACAGCGGCCGAGTTGTGAGCCATCGCGTTACGGACGACTTCGCGCGCGTGCACCGTGGCACCATCGATGGTGCCGCGGAACATCTCCTCGAACGCAATCAGGCGGTGACGGACATCGAGAAACAGGCAGCAGAATACCTCGTAAGGGCGATCCCGCAGCTGGGCAACGAGGAACTTGCGGGTGGCCTCCGGGGCGTTCAGTGCCGGTCCGACGCGCAAGCTCTCGCAATAGTGCCTGCGGGTGAGCTCGAGAGCCGCCTGTATCGTTGCGTAGCGAGCCGGTCCGATGCCGGCGAACCGGGGTACGCCGAAACTCTGAGGGCCCCCGGGCTCCCGCACCCAGCGGCTCCGCTCGGCGCTGAGCAGCTCACGCAGGGAGCCGAAGTCGGCGATCAGCGCTCGCGCCAGCTCCACAGCCGAGCGCCCCCGGCGCCCGCATCCGATCAGCACGGCCAGCAGCTCGGCTTCCGAGAGGGTATGCGGCCCGCGTGCGAGCAGCTTCTCGCGCGGACGTTCAGCCTTGGGCCAGTCGCGAATGCGCATTTCCGCCGGATCCTGGGGGTTACGGCAGTGTGCACCCGCAGCTCAACTCCCCAGAAGGGCCCAAAACCGGGTGTCGAGGGCATAAATCCAGGGTAGCCCGGTTTGCGCAGCGCCTGAGCGGCGCCGGATAATCCTCCCCTGGCGTGAGCGAGACCCTCGATGCAAGGTAAACGGATCCTCCTCGGAATCACCGGCGGCATTGCCGCCTACAAGAGCCCGGACCTGGTGCGCCGGTTGCGCGAGCGTAGCGCGGAGGTTCAGGTCGTGATGACCGCTTCTGCGCGTCAGTTCGTGAATCCCCTCACTTTCCAGGCTGTTTCCGGGCGGAGCGTGCGCACCGACCTCTGGGATCCCGCCGCTGAGGCAGCGATGGGCCACATCGAGCTCGCGCGCTGGGCGGACCTGGTGCTGGTCGCACCGGCGAGCGCCGGATTCATCGCCCGCCTGGCAGGCGGGCAGGCGGACGATCTGCTGACGACGCTGTGCCTGGCGACCGAGGCCCCGATAGCACTGGCGCCGGCGATGAATCGCGTCATGTGGGCGAACGCGGCGACCTCCGCCAACGTGGCGACGCTACAGGCCAGAGGCATCCACATATTCGGTCCGGCGGAAGGTGATCAAGCGTGCGGAGAAGTGGGTGCGGGCCGCATGCTGGAGCCGATCGAGCTGGCCGACCGAGTCACGCACCAGATCCTCCGAGACGGCTCCCTCCAGGGGAAGCGCGTTCTGATCACGGCGGGTCCGACGCGCGAGCGCATCGACCCGGTCCGCTTCATCAGCAACCGCAGCTCCGGAAAGATGGGCTTTGCCGTAGCGCAGGCGGCTCGCGAGGCTGGCGCCGAGGTGGTGCTCGTCTGCGGGCCCGTGAACCTGGCAACGCCGACGGGTGTGCGCCGCGTCGACGTCGAGAGCGCCGCGGACATGCTGGCGGGCGTGCTTCGGGAGGTGGGCGCCTGCGATATTTTCATCTCCACCGCGGCCATTGCCGACTATCGGCCCGCGCAGCCGGCGAGCCAAAAGATCAAGAAGACTTCCGACACGCTCGATCTGAGCATGGAGCGCACCGTCGACGTCATCGCAACCGTTGCGGCGCGTCCCGACAGGCCGTTCGTCGTGGGCTTTGCCGCCGAGACCGAAGCAGTCGAGCAGCATGCTCGCGCCAAGCTTCTGAAAAAGAATCTCGACATGATCGCGGCCAACGAGGTGGGTCACGACAAGGCGTTCGACTGCGAGGACAACCAGCTCATCATCCTGTGGCGCAACGGTCGCAAAGAGCTCGGCAAGGCCTCGAAACTGGCACTGGCACGGGAGCTCATCGAGTTGATCGCCAAATCCTTTGACGCTGCGCGCGCCGGCAGCGCACAGACCGCGCAGGCTTGAGCGTGAAGGCCCCCCAGCTGCGTCCGCTGAAGGTGCGGATTCTGGACGCGCGCATCGGCACCTCCTTCCCGTTGCCGGCCTATGCGACCGCCGGCTCCGCGGGACTGGATCTGCGTGCCTGCCTCGATGGGCCGCTGGTGCTCGAGCCGGGACGCGCGGAGCTCATCCCGACGGGGCTCGCTATTCACATCGAGGACCCTGGCCTGGCGGCGGTTATCCTGCCGCGCTCGGGGCTCGGGCACAAACACGGCATCGTGCTGGGCAACCTCGTGGGCCTGATCGATTCGGACTACCAGGGCCAGCTGCTGGTGTCCTGTTGGAATCGCGGCCAGGAGCCGTTCACTGTCCAGCCCGGCGAGCGCATCGCGCAGCTGGTCATCGTCCCGGTCGTGCAGGTGGCGCTGGAGGTGGTGGAGGATTTCGCCGACTCCGCCCGTGGCGCCGGCGGTTTCGGTCACTCGGGGCGGAATTAGTCAGTATTCGCGTGCAGCTCGCGGTAGCGGTCGATATCCGCCTGGAACTCCTGGCGCAGCTTCGTCTCTTCCTCACCCTGCGTGACGATCGCCGCGCTTTGTGAGCGCATCTCGCTGAGCGTCCTCACCAGGTCCTCTGTCAGGTCATCGGGCATGCGCCGGGCGCCCGGCTTCGAGCTATAGGGGGTGAAGAGCAGCGCACGCGCCTGCAATGCCGCCAGGCGGGCGCGCAGCGTCTCGACGTAGGCCTCCGATGCTGCGCGCTGAGCCTTGAGCTGCTGGACGCGCTCGTCGCGCAGAGCCTCGATGTCGTGCACAGAGGTGTAGGTGGTCAGCAGGAAGCTGTCGTGTTGCTTCTGGCGCAGGATGGCCTCCTGCTTGCGGGATTCGGCGGCGGCCTCTTCAGGAGTCTTCTGCGCATCGAGGCGCTTCATCTCCACGCCCTGGGCGTTGATCTCCGTATGCTCCTTCTGCGCATACTGTGGCGGCACATGGTCGCCATAGTGCACCACGCCCTGATCGTCGACCCAGCGGTAAGTCACCGCCCCGCCGGCCGCCATGGCAGCCGTACCCATACACGCGGCGGCCAACATCACCCATGCTGCAAATCGCGGCCCTCGAGCCGACATGTAGTAACCCCACCCTCTGGACGGCAAGTGCGACAACAGGGAATATTCCGACGGACCTCTCGCCGAGGCAAGTCTCATATAACCCCGAAGGCCTCCCGGTAGGCCTGCAAAGATGTGAGCTGCTCTGCAGAAATGCGTGCCGGCCCGCGTGCGGGGCGTGCCAGAGCCTCGATCAGGTCGGTGAGTGTGATCACGCTCACACACTGGAGTCCGTAAGTAGACTCGATCTCCTGAACGGCTGAGAGGGCACCCTGGCCGCGTTCCTGGCGGTCGAGCGCCAGAGCGACTCCGGCCGGCTCCGCACCCGCGGCACGGATGATCTGCAACGACTCGCGGATGGCGGTTCCGGCCGTGATCACGTCGTCGATGATCAGGACCCGGCCCCCGAGCGGGCTGCCCACGATACTTCCTCCTTCGCCGTGCTCTTTGGCTTCCTTGCGGTTGAAGGCGTACGGGACGCTACGGCCGTGGTGCTCGGCCAGCGCGATCGCGGTGGCGGTCGCCAGCGGGATGCCCTTGTAGGCGGGTCCGAACACCATGTCGAAGGCAATTCCGGAGCGGGTGATGGCGCTCGCGTAGCACTGCCCCAGAACCATTGCGGCCTCACCGTCGCTGAACTGACCGGCGTTGAAGAAGTAGGGGCTCTCGCGGCCCGATTTGAGGGTGAACCGCCCGAAGCGCAGCGCACTGCGCGCCAGGGCGAGGTCGATGAAGTTGAGCTGGTACTCCTGCATTGACTCTCACTGCGTGCTCGGGTGGCGCCGCACGGTGCACCGCAGGCGCAGCGCTGTCAATGTCCCGCGCACGCGTGAGATCCCGGTCCCACGCGGCCGCCTGTCACTGCCGCTATGATGGTCGCATGGACATCGAGCACAAGCCGGGCGTGGGCCGGGGCTGGGTCAGCGCGTTGCGTGCCTACGTGCAGCCTCGCCCGATTGCGATGCTGTTTCTGGGTTTCTCGGCAGGCTTACCGTTCTACCTTGTGTTCTCCACTCTGTCGGCGTGGCTGCGCCAGGTGGGTGTGGCGCGCGCGACGATCGGCATGCTGTCGTGGGTCGGCATCGTGTACTCCATCAAATTCCTGTGGGCGCCGGTGGTGGATCGGCTCCGCCTGCCGTTGCTGCACGGCTGGCTCGGGCGCAGGCGCAGCTGGATGCTCGTGGCCCAGATCGGCATCGCCGCCGGCCTGCTGAGCGCGGCTTCCACCGATCCCGGCTCGGGCGTTCGATCGCTGGCGTTGTGCGCGTTGCTCGTCACCTTCTGCGCCGCGACGCAGGATATCGCGCTGGACGCATGGCGCATCGAGTCAGCCCCGCTGCCACTACAGGGCGTGATGGTCGCCAACTATCAGGTCGGCTACCGGATCGGACTCATCTGCGGCGGCGCCGGTGCTCTGCACTTCGCCGCTCAGGCAGGCTGGAGTGCCAGCTACACCATCATGGCCGGACTGGCTTGTGTTGGTATCGTCACGACGTTGTTGATCGGAGAGCCGCACCCCATCGTAGTACGCAGCTCCGTGGAGCGTGAGGCGCGCGTGGTCGAATGGCTGGAGCGCAAGGCGCACTGGCCGCAATCCTTGCGCGGCATCGGCGAGTGGTTCATCGGTGCTGTGATCTGCCCACTGGTGGACTTCTTTGGGCGCTACGGCTTCGCGTTGGCAGTGCTCACGCTGGCGTTCGTCGGCATTTACCGCCTGACGGAATTCACCATGGGGTCTATGGTCAATCCGTTCTACATCGACCACCACTACACCCTGGATCAGATTGCCACTGTGGTGAAGATTTACGGCCTGGTGATGTCGATGGTCGGCGTGTTCATCGCCGGGCTGCTGGTCGAGAGAATCGGAGTCGTGCGCACGCTCATGCTCGGGAGCCTGCTGCTGATCTCATCCAACCTCGGCTTTGCCTGGCTGGCCACGAGACCGGCACCCACGCTGCTCGGACTCGGTCTCGTCAACGGCCTGGATTTCCTGGCCATCTCGACCCAGGGGGTCGCGCTGGTCACATTTCTCTCGGGCCTGACCAGTCCCAAGTACACGGCGACGCAATATGCGCTGTTTTCCTCGCTGTATGCCGTGCCCGGCAAGATTCTCGAGGGCATGTCGGGCATCGTCGTGGAGCACATCGGCTACGTGGCGTTCTTCGTCTACACCGCCTCCCTGAGCGTGCCGGGCCTGGTGTTGTTGTATTTCCTGCGGCGCCGCAGTCCCTTTGCGCCCCAGGGACAGCCCCCGGCCCAGGCCGGCGTCATGAGTGCCGATGCCGGAAGCGCGTGACCTCGATGTCGAGCGTGTAGTGTGCCGCGTCAGCGATCTGGACGAGCGCGGCGCGCGCGGCTTCACGATCGGCACAGGAGATTGGCCCCTGCGCGGATTCATCGAGCGTGCCGGGGCGGAGATCCGTGGATACGACAATGACTGTCCGCACGCCCATCATCCGCTGAACCTGCTGCCGCACCGGTTCCTGACAGCCGACGGCGCGCTCATCGTGTGCGCATCGCATGGAGCATTGTTCGAGAAATTGACGGGTGTGTGCGTAGCCGGGCCGTGCGCAGGCGCTTACCTGCGCAGCATCGAGCTGCTCATTCAGGATGGATTCGTGTTGCTCGCCTGAGCGCTCGAGCCGCGCCGGCGATCATTCGAACAGATCGATACCGTCCAGGCCGCTGGCCCGCAGCTCGTGCTCTTCGCCCGAGGCATCCGAGCCGCGTCCATCACGCTCGGACTCGACATCGACGGAGCCACTCCAGTCCTCCGGCGCCTCGGCGGCTTCCAGCGCACCTTCGTCCCACTGTGCGTTCCAGTCGTCGACGTCCATTTCCTCGACCGTGCCGTCGAAGTACTGGATCTCGATCGTGCCGTCGTCCTCGTCGATAGCCACGACCTCGAACAACTCACCGCCGTTGAGTCGATACCACTCGCCGATTCCCGGATGAGGCGTCGTCATCTGCAAACCTCCTTCATAGCTCCGTGTGGTAAGCCGGTGCGTCCTTCCTGGACGTGCGCGCAGTTGCCCGAGGCTGCCAGCTGTTATGCTTGGGTATGCGTCAGCCACAGCGCGGGTCGATGTTGCGCTTCGCGTGTGACGCTTTCAAGACCTGATTGAGTGCATTTTGCAGCGATTCAGCGCGAAGGTGCCATGTTCGAGCAACCGTTGAAATTCTTTGTCGTGTTCTTCGTGGTAGTGGATCCCGTCGCGCTGATTCCACTATTCAGCCGGCTCACGCAGGGCGCGAGTGTCGCCTACAGGCGTCGCATGGCTGCCAAGGCGGTGGTTGTCGCGGCCGGTATCCTGCTGCTGTTTGCCCTCGGCGGTGCCGCATTCCTGCGGGTCATGGGGATCAGCCTGGAGGCGTTCCGGATCTTCGGCGGCCTGTTGCTGTTTCTGCTGGCACTGGAAATGGTGTTTGCGCGCGAGTCCGGCACCCGCACCTCCTCGGATGAGCAGGCCGAGAGTCGCCGCCGCGCCGACATCTCGGTGTTTCCGTTGGCATTTCCCTTCATTGCGGGACCTGGCGCACTCGCCACCATCCTGTTGTGGTTTGGGCCCGTCAACATTGCCGATCACACGCTGCAATTCCTCGGGCTGAGCGCCGGGGTGGCGCTCGTGCTGGCCATCACCCTCGGAGTGATGTGGCTGGCCGAGCCGCTCATGCGGGTCATGGGAGTGACGGGCGCCAATGTCGCCGGTCGGCTGTTGGGAGTCGTTCTTGGGGCGCTCGCCGTGCAGTTCGTCATTGACGGACTGCGCAACACCTTCGCAAGTTGAGGGCGGGCTCAGGGGCGGCGGAACGAGAGATCCCACACACCGTGACCGAGCCGCTCGCCCCGCTTCTCGAAGCGCGTCGGCGCTCGCTCGGACGGCCGCTCAGTGAAGTTTCCCTGGGGCGACTCGTTCCGCAATTCCCGGCACGCGCTGAGCACCTCGAGCATATGCTCGGCATAAGGTTGCCAATCCGTGGCGAGCTTCAGCCGGCCCCCGCTCTTGAGCCGACCGACCAGCAGGTCGACGAAGGCAGGCTGTATCAGCCTGCGCTTGTGATGCCGCTTTTTCGGCCAGGGATCAGGAAACAGGATCAGCGCCTCGTCGAGCGATTGCAGCGGAATCTGCTGCTCGAGAACCTCGACGGCGTCATGGCAGATCACCCTGACGTTGCCCAGTCCCCGCTCCTCGGCTGCGAGCAGGAGACGCCCGACACCTGAGCGGTGAACCTCGACTCCCAGAAAGTCCTTCTCAGGGTGCGCGGCGGCGAGCGCCACCAGGTTCTCACCGTTCCCGAACCCGATCTCGATGACCCGCGGCGCGGTTCGGCCAAAGGCCGCCCCCAGATCCAGCAGAGAGGCTTCGAACTCGATGCCGTACTTCGGCCACAGCAGTTCCAGCGCGCGCTGCTGCGCCTCGGTAATGCGTCCGCTACGCGTGACGAACGATCGAATCGAGCGAGCCCGCAATGGGCCAGGGGGGTCGTTCTCAGTCATGCTCGAGCGCAAGCGACACGCTGGTGCGGCGCCTGCAACACTCTACTATTGGAGTTTCGCCGCTACTGGGGTTTCGCGGCTTACACCGGTCGGCCGGTGCGAGGGTCGATGCGGATCACGGGCAGTCCGGCTGCCCGCCACTCCGCCAACCCTCCCGTCATGTGGGCCGCGGGTTGGCCCGTTGCGGCCATCCGTTGACGCGCGGCCGTGAGCGAGCGGCCGCCCGCGGCACAGTGAAACACGACGCGGCGGGAGTCATCGGGGGGCAACAGCGTCGCATCAAAAGTCGACAGCGGATACAACAGGGCGCCCGGGATCCGTTCCGTGTGGTACTCGACGGGCTCACGGACATCGATCAGAAGAATCTTGCCCGCATCGAGCAGCTCTTTGACCTCTTCCGGATCCAGCTCGGTGACCTGGTCAGGTGTCGTATCACTCATCGGACTGTACTCATCCTCGATCGTTGCCGCGAAAGCGCTGCAACTGTCGCGGCATTCTATCGTGGAAAGCCGTGACGCAGGGGTCAGCTTATGAACGGGAGGGCTATGTGGATATACCCACCGGTGATCACGGCCATGGAGCTCGCGGGGTCGTGTTCCGGCAGGTGCTCTAGTGGCCGCTCGCCTGGCTATGCGCCTTGCGCCGTCCTCTTGCCCTCTCCTGGCCCTCTCCTGGCGGTGCGCTCGCCGTCTCCTGGAAAAAGCCGCCGGCGCATTTCGGCGCCGGCGGCCGCTGGCACACTCCCGCAGGGGGTTAGAACGAGACGAATGCGCCGACGTTGAAATTATGACTGCTGTTGCTGGCGCCGTTCTGGGCCTCCGACTTGATGCCGCTGATCTCGGCCAGCAAAGTCAGGTTCGGCGTCACACTCTGATAAACGCCGACTGTCCACTTGTCGTTCTTGCTGACGAGCGTCGGATTGATCTCGCCGCTGGCGAGGTCGAGCTTGCTCTGCCCGTAGTTCACGCCGAGCTTGGTGTTGACGATCTTGTACGTCACCTGGGCGAGGAAGCCGTCCGACTTGCGGGTCTGCCCGGCGGCATCGGCGGAGTACACGAACAGTCCGGTCGTGCCCAGCCCGTCTCCATGGTAGTACCAGGCCAATCCCTCGAACCCGCCGATCTTGTACTTGCCGCCGATGTCGAACCCCGTGCCGGTATAGGAGATGCCGGTCGAATCGGCCTGCTTCTGCGTCAGCACGCTGGCGGACAGGTAGAGATTGCCGAGCGTATACGCGGCCTTGGCATGGAAACCCGGCGCCTTCTTGGCGGCGGGCGTGCCGACGGCGGTCAGCGAGTTGATCGGGTCGAAGATGCCCGCCGTGACCTTCAGGCCCGCCAGATCCGGCGTGGTGTAGTCGATCTGGGACAGCCAGTCCGTATAGATGTAGCCCAGCCCGATCGACCCGAGCGAGGTGTTGGTGGGCGAGGCATAGTTGCCGTTGCCGCCCCCGACGCCCAGCAGAGTCATGTCATTCAGGATGGCGTCTGCCCCGAACAACCCGATGTTACGGCCGGCCAGAATGGTGCCCATGTCCTTGTTGCCGAACGTCAGGAACACCTGGCGGACATCCAGGCTGGCGCTCCCCAGGGCTGTGTTGCGGGTCGTGGAGGTGTTGGCCAGGTTGGGGCTGCCGCCGTCGTTGGTGCTGATGCCCGGATACAGGCCGAAATCCACTCCGATGTCGTACCCGGACTGGGTGGTGGAGGCGGCGATGCTCAGAGCGGCTGGGAGCAGGCCATTGCTCACCGACGAGGATTTGTCCCCGTTGGCGTCCCCGACGCAGGCGAGGCCGCCGACGACCGCCGCAGGATTCGACTGGCAGCTCGAGTAGATGTAGTCAGCATTTACGTTGCCGCTCACCGAGACCTTCCAGTCACCGGCCTGCATGTCAACGGCTCGAGCCGTTGGCGCGAGAGCGGCCGCGATCAAAGCCCCGGTGCAGATCGAGAGCGTTTTGGGTGAGTGTTTCATGGAAGCGTTCCTTCGAGTTATCCAGGCGCGATACCGAAAGTCGCGCCGCACCAAGTGATCGGACGGCCTCACAACGTCGGCGCAACCACGGGTGCAACCGCCATGCCAACGGCCGTGTGCACCGCACCTGCCTGTCGCGTACGCAATACAAACCTGCAGGGCGACCGTTGGTTGTTCCATTTGCATCGCCCTTTGATACACAGGTGTCACGCGGATGGAACGCGCGCTCCCCGCACCGCACGGTAACTCAACATGAGTTCCGCAAAAGACAGCGGGAAAGCATGCGGAATCGCACTTGCAGTGCGCTGCGCGACGTGCTTCTCTAATGTGACACTGTCACGCGACGGCGTGACGGACCTGGCGCAGCACATGGACGGCTGGGAGGGTACTCGTATGACAAACGCAACGGGGTCGCGACACTACGAAGATGCGATGCGTGAAGCTCCGAGCGTGGCTCACGGCTCTGGCGTGGGCGCGGTTGCGGGCGAGCACAGCGAGACGTTGATAGCTGGTGTGATCGTCGAATTGGAGCGGATCTCCGAGCAGATCTTCGGCAGCGGCTGCACGCTCTCGCTTACGGATTCCAACGGAGTCGTCCTGTATGAAAGGTCCGATGGCCTGTCGTCCAATGGCCTGTCGAAGGAGTCCGTGGCCGCTGTCACATCGGCAGGTGTCGGCGATACCGGCCCGATTTTCGTGAGTTTCCCCGCCGGCAACCTGCACCGGCCGCTGTCTCTCGAGAATCTCGCGGGCGAGGACCCGCAGATGCTGCGCAACGTGCGCAGTGCCTACCGCATCGCCGACTCGAACGTGTCGGTCCTGATTCAGGGTCCGACGGGGTCGGGCAAGGAAGCGTTCGCTCACGCCATGCACATCGTCAGCAAGCGCGCCGAGCGGCCGTTCGTAGCGGTGAACTGCGCCGCGATTCCAGAGACGTTGATCGAGAGCGAGTTGTTTGGCTACCGGCCCGGCGCGTTCACCGGAGCGCGCAAGGAAGGCATGCGCGGCAAAATACTGCAATCATCCAGCGGCACGTTGTTTCTCGATGAGATAGGCGACATGCCGCTGGCGCTGCAAACCCGGCTGCTGCGCGTGCTGGAGCAACAGGAGATCGTGCCGCTCGGCAGTGAAAGCGCCGTCAAAGTGGATCTGCACGTGATCGCCGCCTCCCACCGCAATCTCCGCGACATGATCGTACGCGGCGCCTTTCGCGAGGACCTGTACTACCGTCTCAATGGGATCACGCTCGAGCTGCCGGCCCTGAAGGATCGTGCCGACAAGGAGCGTGTCATCCATCGTGCGCTCGCCGCAGAGACAGGCAATGGGCGTCCCGCGGCAATCGAGATGGATGCTCTGCAGCGGCTGCTCGAATACCCCTGGCCCGGGAACATCCGCGAGCTTCACAACGTCATCCGTACGGCTCTGGCCATCTGCGATGGCGGCGTTGTGCGGCGTATCGACCTGCCGCGAGAGATTCGCGAGGCTGCGGTGCCCGCCTGCGCCGATGCGCTTTGCTCTTTGACCAGCGAGGCCGGCGAGGCGGCGAACCCGCTTCAGGTCGC
>CAZLYG010000129.1:0-11533 GCA_964563075.1 uncultured Steroidobacteraceae bacterium
AGTTCGCCCACATCGTGCGTGAAGCTGTCGAGCGTCACAAGGCAAGGGTGGTGATCATTGATAGCCTGAACGGCTACCTGAACTCGATGCCGCAGGACAAATTCCTGACCGCGCAGCTTCACGAGTTGCTGTCCTATCTGAATAATACAGGCGTCACCACTTTCATCGTCGTGGCTCAGACTGGCCTGATCGGAGCGGGAATGCGCTCCCCGGTTGATGCCAGCTACCTGGCGGACTCGGTCGTGGTGCTGCGCTATTACGAGCATGCAGGCAGCCTCAAGAAGGCGCTCTCCGTTCTGAAGAAACGCACCGGCTTCCACGAGGAGTCCATCCGCCAGCTGTGGTTCGATTCTTCCGGGATCCATCTGAGCGATCCGCTGTTGAGGCTCCGAGGCATTCTCATGGGAGTTCCCGCTGAAACCGGCGGACAGCCGCCCGAAGGCGACACGTCCCCCTCGAGCCGCCATGGCTGAGACGGACGAAGTTGACCAACGGGTGCTGATCCTCCCGGCAACGCGCCGGGACGGCGAGGTGACTCGAGCGATCTTCGAGCGCGCCGGATTGCGCTGCCACGTGTGCGCGGGCGCGGCCATGCTCGCCGCGGAAGTCGGCATCGGAGTGGGCATGATCCTGCTCACCGACTCCATTCTGTCCGATCCACAGGGGCCGGAGCTCATCAGCGCCTTGAGCAGACAGCCCACCTGGTCCGATGTACCCATCGTCCTGGTCAGCCATGCCGGGCGAGCGACTTCGCAAGCTCCCATCCTCGCATCGTTGACCAACGTCACTTTACTGGATCGCCCGACTTCGGCGCGGACGTTGATCAGTGCCGTGCAGGCCGCCTTGCGGACTCGGCTGCGTCAGTACCAGATCAGGAACCAGATCCAATCATTGCGGCGAGCCGAGGAGGCATTGCGCAACGCCGACCGTCGCAAAGATGAGTTCCTGGCGATGCTCGCACACGAGCTGCGCAATCCGCTGGCTCCGATTCTGTCGGCGAGCGAGCTGCTGGAGAGGTCGCTACCGGCGGAGGGCCAGACGCGCACGACGCTGCAGATCATCAAGCGACAGGCACGGCACCTGACGCGCCTTGTCGATGACCTCCTCGATGTGTCGCGGATCACCCAGGGACGGATCCAGCTGCGGCGCAAGCCACTGGAAGTCTCATCCGTCGTCGCGGAAGCGCTGGAGAGCGTCGGACCGCTGCTCGAGCGGAAAAAGAACCGGCTCATCGTCAACTCCTCTGCCGAGAAGCTCTACGTGGACGGCGATGGCGCTCGATTGGTTCAGTGCCTGACGAACGTGCTGTCCAATGCGGCGAAGTACACCGACCCGGGTGGAGAGATCCGCGTGGAAGTGCTGCGGGAGCGCGACTCGGCGCTCATCGCGATCACGGACGACGGAATGGGTATTTCGAAAGAGTTGCTGCCGCGGATCTTCGATTTATTCGTACAGAGCGAGCGTTCGCTGGACCGCGCCCAAGGAGGGCTCGGCGTTGGCCTGAGCGTGGTGAAGGGGCTGGTGGAAATGCATAACGGCCGCATCAGCGCGTTCAGCGCCGGGCCCGGCTGCGGCTCGAGATTCGAGATCCGGCTGCCACTCATCGAGCCACGCGTTGAGGCCGTCACGGCCGCTCCGCGGCAAGGGGCGCAGTCCATGCGCATACTGGTCGTCGATGACAACGTCGACGCCGCGGAGTCCCTTGCGCTGCTGCTCCGACTCGACGGGCACTCCGTTGGCACTGCCTACACGGCCAGCGCTGCTCTCGAGCAGGTGAGCTCGCTGCAGTCTGACGTCGTTCTCCTGGATATTGGCCTGCCCGAGATGGATGGGTACCAGGTGGCCCGACGGATTCGCGCCGCGGGCAGTCGCGCGAGACTCGTTGCTCTGACCGGATACGGACAGGCTGAAGACCTCAAACGCGGCCGCGCCGCCGGTTTCGATGCGCATCTGCTCAAGCCCGTGGATCTGCCCGCGCTGAATGAGATTCTGGTTTCCGGGCATGCCCGGCAGCCGTGTCACAACGGCCGCATGGCGGAGAATTGAGGCTCGCCACGGGTTCGAGGAGAGTGGGTCAGGCGGGCGATTCGAGGAGCCGCGTCACAGCGCAGGAAGCGGCGCCCGTGCGCGGATATGTGTGTCTCGTTTCGCGGATTCACGCGGTTGACCTTCATGATCTTCCCGCTACGGCGGCGGCGGCGTTCATGCGTGATGCGCAGCTGACTTCGAGGGTTCTGTCCGCCGTCACCGGAGCAGTCAAGCTGAACTACGAGATCCACGGGAACTCGCTGCCACATCTGCACATGCACTTTTTTCCCCGCTACCGCGGAGATCAGTTCGAGGGGCAACCCATCAACCCGAAACTGGCAGCCCGGCCGGTGTACGGCCGTGGAGAATTCGAGCAGATCCGCCGCGCCTTGCTGGTCAAGCTGGGCGAGCTGCGCCGCTCGTTTTGAGGGCGGTCACCTCGATCTCGATCTGCATCCGGGGGTCCGAGAGGCCGGCGGCGATCATCATGGCCGCCGGGCGGACTTCACCGAAGTACTTGCGGAGTACGGGCCAGCACTGGGGGAAGGCACTCCCGTCAGGCAGCACATACGTGACTCGAACGACATCCCGCAGGCTTGCTCCAGCCTGCGAAAGGGCGGCTGCAATGTTCTTCAGGCATTGCTCCGTCTGCTCGGGAAGGCTGTCGGAAATCGTCATGTTCGAGTAATCGAAGCCGGTGGTGCCGGAAACGAATACCCAGTCCCCTTGAACCACTGCACGGCTGTAGCCGATCTCGGCCTCGAAGGTGGATCCAGAGCTGATCAAAGTTCGTTTCATGGGGTTCGCTCGCGGGTGCGGTGTCCAGGTAATCTAACAGGACGAGCGGCGCGAGGTGCCGGCTCACCGCGATCGCCGCCGGCCCGGCCGCTCCCACCTGCACATGGAAGGTGGCAGTGGCGCCGGTACTCAGCCTAACCACCTGAAATCACAAGGGTTATGCTATGATGCGCCGGGGGTCCAGCGGCACTCGCCCTGGATACGACAACAACAAAGAGACGCGCATGGCTGAGCAGTCAGCAAGATCCGCGGAGGAAGGCTCTGCGCCGGTAGCCGACCCTGGTCCCATGGGTTCTGGCACCGGATCCAGGAACACAAGATTCTGCAGTGGACCCTCGGGTACGTAGGTGTCGCAATTGCCATCGCACACAGCCAGGAGCTGCTGGCAGAGGCCTTCGACTGGCCGCATCTGATTGGCCGGGTACTGATGAGCGTGCTCCTGCTGGGGCTGCCCGTAGTCCTCACGCTCGCCTGGTACCACGGTCACAAGGGTTTGAAGCGCGTCGGCCAGGGTGAGCTGACCATCATCGCGCTGCTCGTGCTCATCGGCGCAGGTCTGCTGGTCGTCCTGGTGCGCTCGCCGGGCGAGTCCTCCACCGAGCACCGTGCCGATCATGTGCGCGACTCGAGCATCGTCGCCAGCACATCCACGCAGACTCAGGCGCCCGTCGCGGCGCCTCAGGGTACATCTCTCGCCGTTCTGCCCTTTGCCGACATGTCGCCGCAGCACGATCAGGAGTACTTCTCCGATGGCCTGTCGGAGGAGCTCCTGAACCAGCTGGCGCAGATCAGGGATCTGAAGGTCGCGGGCCGCACGTCGAGCTTTTCATTCAAAGGCAAGAATGAGGATCTGCGCCTCATCGGCGAACAGCTCGGCGTCAATCACCTCCTGGAGGGCAGCGTGCGCAAGGACGGCACGCAGCTGCGAATCACTGCTCAGCTCATCAATGCGAAGACCGGCGTGCACATGTGGTCGCAGACCTACGACCGCAAGCTGGAAAGTGTGTTTTCCGTCCAGGAGGACATCGCCAAGGACGTCGCCGGGGCGCTGAGCATCGCGCTGGACGTAGGCGACATGTCGCGTGCCAGAGGGGGCACCAACAGTGTGGATGCCTATGACAGGTATCTGCGCGCCCGCGATGTATTCAACCAGGGAGGTGTAGCCAACTTTCAACAGGCTGCCCAGCTTTACCGTGATGCCGTGGCGCTCGATCCGAATTTTGCGCGTGCCTGGTACCAACTGTATCGCTCGCTGGAGCAGACCCTTATTTTCGTACCGCAGAATGCCACAGCGATCAGCAGGGAGATGAACGAGGCGCGAGCGCGGGTAGTTGCGTTGACGCCGGACGCCTGGTGGACGCAGTCAATCCGCGCCAGCGCCGCGACGCGCAACAAGGAATGGTCCGCGGCGGAAGCGGCAGGCGCCGCGGCACTCGCCTCGGCGCCGAGTACCGAGAACGTCGCACTGACGTATGGCGTCATTCTGCAGGAGCTGGGTCGTGTCAACGAGGGGCTCGAATACATTCAACGCGCTCGCCAGGCCGACCCCCTGTCCCTGACGGTCTCCTTCAGCCTGCAGATGGCTCTCGACGCCGCCGGCCGTCTCGATGAAGCTCAGGCCGAGTACGAGCACAGCAGGAGCCTCCTTGGCAATCATGCCTCTGCAGACAACCTCGCCCTGCGGCGGCTGTTGGCACGCAAGGACCTTGACGTCGCAGCCGCCAAGGCCCGCCTGCGGGAGTTTCTCCAAGCCGATCATCAAACCTCGTTGTTCGGCCTCACGCCGGACAACCTGGCCAGCAGGCAGGGTGCCCTCGCCGTGCTGCACCGGGAGTTCAACGATCCTGCCCGACAAGTTGGCAACTTCATGGTGCTGATTGGCGGGGTTGCCGATCTCTATGGGGACAAGGACCTGGCGCTCGCCGCGTTGCGGCGCGGGTTTGTCGATCTGCAGGCTACCGCGTATCTGTCGTTCTGGCCTGTCAACAAGACGGGATTGCACGCCGATACGCGCTTCAAGCAGCTGGCGCGCGACCTGGGATTCGCGGAATACTTCCGCACCACCGGCAAGTGGAACGACTTTTGCCGGCCGGTGGGCAAGGATGACTTCGTGTGCCAATGAAAGATGCGACGGGCAAGGCCGCCCCCTTGCTGCTCAAGGCGCTGACGATGGCGACGACGTTCGTTCTGTTCGCCGCCGGCGGGCTGCGTGCAGCCGACGAGCCGGTTGCGTTGACGCCCGTCATCGACAATGCCCGCGTTATTGTCTGGAGTCTGCACTTGCGCAAGGGAGAGACGGGGCCTTACACGCCACAGGACCTCGACACGGTGGTGATGTACCTCAAAGGTGGCAGGATTCGATCTGCGATGCCCGACGGTCGCTCGCAGGTCCAGATGCGACGCGCGGGCGATGCCGTCTGGGTGCCCAAGGGGTCATCGCTGCGCGATACGCCCTTGACGGCCGGGCCGGTGGAGGAGGTGGTCGTCGCTTTGAAAGATACGCCGGTGGCCCCATTGGTGAACTCGTCGGGACTTCCCGCCGCTTTCCCGCGTCCCGGGTCGCGGAAGGTTCTGGAAAACGCCCGTGTGATCGTGTGGCAATACGCCTGGGTGCCGGGGCGGCCCACGCCCATGCATTTCCATGACAAGGATGTCGTCGTCGCGTTTCTGCAGCAGGGGACTCTCCAGTCGGTGAGCCCGACGGGCGAGCGGACGGCCAACACCTATCGTCCCGGAGAGATCCGCTTCAATGCCCGCAGTCGCAGCCACTCGGAGCAACTGATCGCCGGAAGCGAGAGTGCCGAGATGGTCGAGCTCAAATAGAGATCGCGGCACGGCTCGACCTGCGGGAGCGCAACTGTGTGCCGCCCGTCACACTGCTATCTTACAACAGCAACGCCGCGGGCTCGTTGCGGCCGTCAAACGCGGAATCAGTCTATTTTTCCAGCGTGTAGGCGGCATCCAAGTGTTGCAAATGCAACGGCCGCACACATCCGCATGACGCATTTGTGCGGTGCTCCCCATTTTATGTCGTACTGATAGGCGAAACTTCCTCCAACAGGGCGGTTGTCACACGGTCGATGAGCAGTCGTCGCGGCTGGGGTCGTGGCTCTTTCGTAAAGTCGCCGAAGGAGCATTGCGACCTGGATCACACATGGGCATGGCCCCCGGCGGGCTCAAGCGGTGGGTGGTCGATGCCGATAGAGCGACTCAGGGCCACCGCACGCGAATTTTATCTCTGGAGGAGCGCATGAATAGTCGGATCAAGCAAGCGATGATAGCCGCCGGCATCGTGACAGCGATGGCGCTGCCGATGTCGAGCCAGGCTTCGGATGGTACTCTCACGTTCACAGGCGCCGTCACGGCAAACAGCTGCACGATCAAGGTCAATGGTGTTACCGGAGCGTCGGCGACCGTCGCCCTGCCCACGGTAGATACGGCGGCGCTGTCGAATGTGGCGCCCCGTACGACAGCAGCCGGGACGTTCTTCAGCATCGGCCTCAGTGCCTGCACGGCCCTGACGGATATCGGCGGCACTGCGGCGCCTGCTACCGTCCAGATCTATTTCGAGGCAGGACCGAATGTCGATGAGACGACCGGCGGCCTGATCAACACGGCTGTTGGCGGCAGCAATGTCGAGGTGAATCTCTACAATGCTTCCGGAGCAACCGTCGTCGGCACGCAGATCAAGCCGGGTACGACCACTGATCAGCCCACAGCGCAGACCGCGACAGCCACGGGTACGCAGTGGTTCTACGCCGGGTATTCGACAGCCGGCGCCGCGGCCGCGGCAACCGCTGGTGCCGTGAATACTTCGATCACGTACTCGCTGATCTACCAGTAACCATTGGTGAGCACGCGGAACGCGAAAGTATTGGAGTTTCCGTCCGATCGGCTGTGCGCGGCTGCACTCCTGGCAGCTGCGCACAGTCTGCGACCAACAAGTACGATGTGGTAATGCCCGGCGATGTCTGGATTCCGCGCGAATAAGATTGTCCCACTGGCGCTCATCGCCGCCACGGTCTTCGCCGCCGCTCCGCATGCGGATGCAGGGGTCGTTGTGGACGGCACCCGCGTGGTGTATCCGGCGGCGAAGCGCGAGGTGACCATCAACATCAGTAACTCCAGCAGCGCGCCGTCGCTCGTTCAGGCGTGGCTCGATGCCGGAGATCCGCATGCTAAACCGGGTGGCTCGAAGGTTCCTTTCGTTCTGACGCCCCCCTTGTTCAGGCTGGACCCCACCAAGGTGCAGAGCCTGCGTCTGGTCTACACGCACGACCCACTGCCCGCTGACCGTGAGTCGCTGTTCTGGCTGAACGTTCTGGACATTCCGCCGCGAGCCGCTGTCAACTCCGAAGCGCCCAATCAGCTCGAGCTGGCTTTCAGGCACCGCATGAAGGTGTTTTTCAGGCCGGCGGGTCTTGGCGGGTCGGCCGCGGATGCTCCGGGGCGGCTCACGTGGAAGCTGCTCTCCAAGGATGGCAGGCTCGAGGGAATCCAGGCCAGCAACCCGGGTCCGTACCATGTTTCGCTCACCAGGGTCGTCGCCGTGCTCGGTGGCCAACCGGTCACTGTTCAGGCAGACATGGTGGATCCCTTCGCAAGCCGCAGCTTCAATCTGCCTGGCCCGGTGGCTGTGCCCGGCGGCCCCGTCGCCCTGGAATTCTGGTTCGTCAACGACTACGGTGGCAACGTAAAAGCTACGGCTTCTGCGTCAGCGGCACCCTGATCCGGATGAGAGCCCTGTGGCGATCCGCGACGGGCGTGCGAATCTTGCGGGACTGCTGACTTGCCTTATTCTGGCTGCCCCGTCCGTACCCGCGACGCTCTATGCAGCAATCGCACCTGCGGCGGCGCCCGCACCCGCGCCTGCGGCACTCACGGCGGCACCCGCACCTGCCACAGCACCGATGCAGACCGCAGCCGCGGCGCCCGTAGAGTTTGATTCCGCTTTCCTGCGCGGCGGGGCCCAGGTCGACGTTTCGCGCTTCTCGCGGGGAAACCCGGTGCTTCCCGGCGACTACCTGGTCGATCTGGAGATCAACGGCAAATGGGTAGGGCATGCGTCGGTTCGATTCGTCGCCCAGCCCAACAGCGACATTGCCCAGCCGTGTATCGAGCGGACGCTGCTCGCGCGCCTCGGGCTCGATTTCGAGAAGCTGTCGGACTCGGCGCGCAGCCTGCTGCAGAAGGCTCATGCGGGAGACTGTCTGGACCTGACGGCGATGATCCCCGGCGCCGGAGTGTCATTCGACCTGTCGCAGCTGCGGCTGGATATCAGCGTTCCCCAGGCGGCGATGCTGCACACACCCCGCGGCTATGTCGGCCCGGAGCTCTGGGATCCGGGCGTGACATCGGCCACACTGGGCTACAACCTGAACGCCTATCGGTCGGCGAATTCGGAGCTGACGACGAGCGTGGGTCACCTCGATCTGGCCATGGGAGTGAACTTCGGCAGCTGGCACCTGCGGCAGCGGTCCTCACTCGACGTCGCCTCGAATCAGCCCACCAGCTACCAGAACATCGCCACCTACCTGGCCCATGACATCCCCGCGATCCGCAGCGACCTGACAATCGGAGACAGCTTCACGGACGGGGCGGTATTCGATAGCTTCGGATTCCGGGGGGTTTCGCTCGCCACGGATGATCAGATGCTGCCGGACTCCCAGCTCGAATACGCACCGGTGGTGCACGGTATTGCACGCACAAACGCCCGTGTCGTGGTCACCCAGAACGGCAACACTATCCTGGAAACCACCGTGTCCCCCGGTGCGTTCGAAATCGACGATCTCTACGCCACAGGGTACGGCGGCGATCTGCACGTAACCATTTACGAGGCCGATGGTACGCAGAGCACCTTCACCGTGCCCTACGCATCGGTGGTTCAGCTACTGCGTCCCGGGGTGTGGCGGTACACCGCTGTGGCGGGCGAAGTGGAGCAACCCTCTCTCAGCGGAACCGAGCGTTTCTTGCAAGCGACTCTCCAGCACGGTTTCAACAACTATCTCACCGCCTATACGGGGGCAGTGGGCGCCCAGCACTACGCGGCGGGGCTCGCAGGGGTCGCCGTCAACACCGCGATGGGCGCTGTAGCGCTCGATGTGACGGAGGCCAGAGCCAGCTTCGCGAATGCCGCTGCATCCAGCGGCCATAGCGTGCGATTCACCTACAGCAAGCTCGTCAGCCAGACGCAGACGAACATCGCTCTGTCCACCTACCGTTACTCCTCCAGCGGCTACTACTCGTTCAGCGAGGCACAGGCGGCACAAGAGGCTGCGCAAGCCGCGCAGGCCACATCGCTCGTGCCGGCCGCACAGGCAGGACCCCTCCCGCTGGCCGGGTCCGTCTCACAGGCCGGGCCGCTCACACAAGCCGCGCAGACCGCCGCCGACACCGGCATGCAAAGTCGCGCGCGCAGCGAGTGGCTGATCAACATCAACCAGACACTGCCGCGCCGCTGGGGCAACTTCTATCTGACGGCCTCGGCGCGCAACTACTGGCAAACCGCGGGAACGACGCTGCAGTATCAGGGAGGCTACACCAACCACATCCGTTTCGGGCGCACGAGCCTGAGCTACAGCATTTCCGCCGCGCGGCAGAAAGACGTGATGACGGGCAAGCCCGACAATCAGGTGCAGCTGAACTTCTCGCTGCCTCTCGGGCGCACGCCACACTCGCCTATGTTATCTGCCACTCTCAATCAGGACACGACCGCGGGAGTGCGCACGCGCGGCGGACAGGAAATGATCAACGGCACATGGGGCGAGAACAGCCAGGCCAGCTACAGCATTTCCGCCAACCAGTCGGCGGGGGGTAACTCGGTTGCCGCCGACGGGCAGTATCGCGGCAACTATGCCGGCCTGTCCGCCAGCGTCAGCGCCGGCGACGGCTATTCCCAACAGTCAATGGGTGCCACGGGCGGGCTGGTGGTTCATCCCGGTGGCGTCACCTTCGCCAACCAGATGACCGATACCATCGGCATCGTCGAGGCCATCGGCGCCGAAGGCGCCCGTGTGACCAATAATGTGGGGACGACGATCGGCCGCTCGGGCTATGCAGTGCTGCCATTCCTCATGCCCTATCGGCTGAACAGCGTCAACATCGATCCCGACGATGCCGTGTCGCCGGATGTCGAGTTCAAGAGCACGAGCGAGTCGGTCGCACCGCGACTGAACTCGGTCGTGATGATCCGCTTCCAGACCGTCAGCGGGCAGGCTGTCCTGATCACCGCGCATCGGGAGGATGGCTCGGTGGTTCCCTTCGGCGCCAGCGTTTACGATGGCCAGGGAGGCGAGGTGGGGCTCGCGGGACAGGACGGCGGGATTTATGTGCGTGGTATTGCGCAGAGTGGCCTCTTGACTGCCCGATGGGGAGACGCGCCCGATGAGCAGTGCGCCTTCAAGTATCAGCTACCCCCCAAGCGCAAGGGGGATGGACCCCTGGTCCGAATCGATGTCACTTGTCGAGCGGAGTTAGTGGCGCAAACCAGGCATCACGGCGGCGAGAACACAGGCAACTGACGCTCATGGCACGCACGTCTGAGCAGCTGAGGTGCTTGCTCGCGCGGGGCGCGAGTAGCCTCCTGCTGCTGCTGGCAGCCGCTGCAGGCACTGCTCAGACGGTCAACTTTTCACCCGCTGCACTGTCGTTTTCGCCTGCGGGACCTTACTCCGTCCCAAGAGACGCCGCCGTGGGTAGCCAGGTGGCCCATGCGGCTGCCGCCGCCACCGCCACGGGAATCGCCTGCGCGTTGATCGAAACGGCGAGCGTCAATGGCACCGAGGTCTCCGCGGGTAGCGGTGTCTATCAAACGAGCGTGAGCGGTATCGGTGTCAGCTTCTACGTCGTCAATGGTCCCACTCAGACGTTGATTACGTCCACGAACGGAGGCTATACGT
Organism: uncultured Steroidobacteraceae bacterium; assembly: GCA_964563075.1. GTDB lineage: Bacteria > Pseudomonadota > Gammaproteobacteria > Steroidobacterales > Steroidobacteraceae > 13-2-20CM-66-19. The sequence goes on from CAZLYG010000129.1 coordinate 10,725, forward strand.
CCGGGACGATTGTAGCTCCCGGCAACGGTGCGCTACCGGGCATTCAGGCGAACCTGCTGGTGACCGGGCAGGTGATTTCCGGCTACTCGTTGACGAGCCTGCCGAGTGTGACCGTGACCTTCACTCCGACGGGCAGCTGCAGCTGGAGTACCGGAATCATGAATACCCTCCCGACGAGCGCAGGCAACAGCGCCGTCGTTCCTATCACCTGTACCGTCACCACTCCCAGTGTGAGTGTGAATCTGCCGGTCATATCGCTGAGCGCGCTGAGTGCCGTGGGTAAGACGGGCGGCGATACGCGCTTTCCCATCGGCCTGAGTTGCGCCTCCGGCGCGAACGTCTATATCACCCTGAGCGATGTGACCACACCCGCCAACACGTCGTCGTTACTCACGCTGGCTTCGAGCTCGACCGCTCAAGGGATCAAACTGAGAATCCTCAACAGCACCGGGCCGGTCAGCTTTGGGCCGGATTCGGCGGTAGCGGGTACGACGCAACAATGGTTTCTCGGGGCGTGCGGCAGCATCAACGGCGTGCCGCTCACCGTACAGTACTATCGCGACGACACCGATCCGTCGGGGACCAGCTCCGCCACCTTGTCAGCGGGCAGCGTCCAGGCGCAAGCCACCTTCACCATGAGCTATCAGTAGCGAGTCTCTGGGCTGCGCAGCCTCCTCCTTCGCAGCCCCGCCGTTGCCGGGGCTTCACAGGCCGCAGGAGATACTGTATATGTACAACAGGTACAGAACACCGGCGACCTTGCATCTTGAAGTACTGGGCACTCCTGTGGGCGGGGCTCTGGCGCAAGC
>CAZLYG010000130.1:0-11462 GCA_964563075.1 uncultured Steroidobacteraceae bacterium
TCTCGACTCGCTCGCCTCCCTGGAAATTCCCTCGCTCGGGTATGGCATCCGCTACGAATTTGGCATTTTCCAGCAGGAGATCGTGGACGGCTGGCAGGTCGAGAAGACGGACAAGTGGCTGCGCTACGGCAATCCGTGGGAAGTGCCGCGACCGGAGTGGGCCGTTGAAGTGAAACTCGGTGGCTATACCGAGCGCTATGTCGACCACCACGGCGCAACGCGGGTGCGCTGGGTGCCGCACCGTATCGTCAACGGAGTTCCCTACGACACGCCCATCCTCGGCTACCGAGTCAACACCGCCAACACGCTGCGACTGTGGCGGGCCGAGGCGCCGGAATCGTTCGATTTCGAGGTTTTCAACCGCGGGGACTACTACGGCGCGGTCAACCAGAAAGTCGTCTCCGAGAACCTCAGCAAGGTCCTCTATCCCAATGACGAGGCCGTCCAGGGCAAGGAGCTGCGGCTGGAGCAGCAGTATTTCTTCGTCTGCTGCTCGCTGAAGGACATGCTGCGCATCCTGCGCGTGCAGCAGATCCCCTTGGTGCGCTTTCACGAGAAATTCGCGGTCCAGCTCAACGATACCCACCCGGCAATCGCGGTCGCCGAGCTGATGCGGCTGCTGGTCGATGAGAACGCGCTCGAGTGGGAGGAAGCCTGGTCGATCACGACGCGCACATTCGCATACACCAACCATACGCTGCTTCCTGAGGCGCTCGAGCGCTGGCCGCTCGCGGTGTTCGCCAAAATCCTGCCCCGGCATCTGGAGATCGTGTACGAGATCAACGCTCGCTTCTTGGACGAAGTGCGTCTGCGGTTCTTCGGAGACGACGCGCGCATCGCCCGCATGTCACTGATCGACGAGAGCGGACCGCGCTACGTGCGCATGGCACACCTGGCATGCGTGGGCAGCCACGCGATCAATGGGGTCGCGGCGCTGCACTCGAACCTGCTGAAAGAGGACGTGCTGCGTGACTTCAACGATCTGACGCCGGAGAAGTTCAGCAACAAGACCAACGGGGTGACGCCGCGGCGCTGGCTGGCTCTCATCAACCCCGGGCTCGCTGCGCTCATCTGTGACGCGATCGGCGACGGTTGGGTGCGTGATCTGGAGCGGCTGCGCGAGCTCGAGAAGTTCGCGGACGATGCCGCGTTCCAGCAGCACTGGGGCCGGATCAAGCGGGCCAACAAGTGCGCCCTGGCCGAGGTGGCGCGCGAGCGCACCGGGATCTCGGCCGATCCGGATTCGATGTTCGACGTGCAGGTGAAGCGCATCCATGAGTACAAGCGACAACACCTGAACATCCTGCACGTGATCGCTCTGTATCATCGACTCAAGTGCGATTCCCACGCCGACATCCCGCCCCGTACGTTCATATTCGGCGGCAAGGCCGCACCCGGCTACCAGCTGGCGAAGCTCATCATCAAGCTGATCAACTCCGTCGGCGAAGTGGTCAATCGCGACCCGCAGGTGCACGGACGACTGAAAGTGCTCTTCCTGCCGAATTTCAACGTGAAGAACGGCCATCTCGTCTATCCGGCCGCCGAGCTGTCCGAGCAGATCTCCACGGCCGGCAAGGAGGCCTCCGGCACCGGCAACATGAAGTTCTGCATGAATGGCGCCCTCACCCTCGGCACTCAGGATGGCGCCAACATCGAGATCTGCAACGAGGTCGGCGCCGAGAACACCTTCATGTTCGGAATGACGGCGGCCGAGGTCGAGGCCCTGCGCGCGCGCGGCTATCGCCCAGCCGGGTTCTACGAGGCCAATCCCGAGCTGCGCGCCGCGCTCGACCTGATCCGGGATGGATTCTTCTCGCGCGGCGACGTTGCGCGATTCCGACCCATTACCGATGCCCTGCTCGGCTGGGATACGTACATGCTGCTCGCGGATTTCCAGGCGTACGTGGACGCACAGGCCGCTGTGTCCGGCGCGTACGCGGATACGCGCCGCTGGCTGCGCATGTCGATCCTGAACGTGGCGCGTTCGGGATTTTTCTCTTCGGACAGGACGATTCGCGAATATGCCCGGGATATCTGGCGGGTGGCGGCGGTGCCGATTCGGCTGCAGGCGCAGGCGGAGCTTCGCTTTGGGTCGCAGGCGCGGAGCCCTTGACGCTCGAGGAGGGGAGCGGCCAAAGTGGACCGCATCGTTCCCGGGAATCGAGTCGGAGACGTCGTGCGCGCAGCGGTGTTCCATGGTCGAGAGGATCTGCGTCTGGAGGATGTGCCTGAGCCGTCTGCGGGGGCGGGAGAAGTGAAGCTGCGAGTGCTGTTCAACGGCATCTGCGGCAGCGATCTGCACGAGTACTACGACGGTCCGATCACGACGCGCCTCACGCCGCACCCGCTGACCGGAGTGAAGAATCCCGTCATTCTCGGGCATGAGCTGTGTGGGGAAGTGGTGGCTGTCGGCTCGGGTATCGAGGACCTGGAGATCGGCGACCGGGTGGCCGTCGAGCCCGTCGAGACCTGCGGGCATTGCCTGGACTGCACTTCCGGCCGCTACAACCACTGCAGCCTGCTGGCCTTCCACGGCTATAACCGCAAGGGCGGTGGACTGTCGGAGTACACCGTCGTGCGGCGCTCGATGGCCCACATTCTCCCGCGGAGCCTGACCCCCGAGCAGGGGGCCCTGATCGAGCCGATGGCCATCTCCTGGCGCACGGCGGATCGCTGCGCCGTACAGGCCGGTCAAACTGTGGTCATCCACGGCGGTGGACCCATCGGGATCGGCGCATTTTTCACCCTGCGCCGCCGCGGGATTCGCGTGATCATGAGCGATCCCTCACCTGCACGCCGTGCCGTCCTCAAACGCATCGGAGTCCCGACGGTGCTCGACCCGAAAGAGTCGGACGTCGTGAGCGCCATCAAGGATCTGACCGGCGGCCGCGGAGCCGACGCCTCCATCGACGCAGCGGGTGTGCCGGTTGCATTCCAGGCCGCCCTGCGCGGCACGGCCGTCGACGGAACGGTGGTGGTCGTGGCGATTCACACCCGGCCCCTGGAGATCGGAGCGATGGAGATCCTGATGTCAGAGGCCAGGATCACGGGCGTGGCGCTCTCGTGCAACGCGTTTCCGAGTGTCATCGGAGAGATGGCCGCGGGAGCCTATCCGACGCAGGGCTGGGTGGAGTCGATTCCCTTCGCCGGGCTGATCGAGGAGGGCTTCGAGCGCCTGCACCGCCAGGAAGGCACGAAAATCCTGGTCGATGTCGGGAACGCCGCCTGAGCCGCTCAGATCCTGACGTTGATCTCGATCTTCACCCCGTTCGGATCGGACACGAACAGCTGCTTGAGGGATGCGCCCGGCGGATGGTTGGTTCGCGCGGGAACGCCGTAGCGCTGCAGCCGGGCGAGGATCTCGTCATAGTCGTGGGCGTGGAAAGCAATGTGATCCACCGGCCCGGTGCCCGCTGCGCGGCTGGACACCGGAATGCCCTGCCGGTCGGAATGGGCCGTGTAGGTGCGCCACTCCGCAATGTGAATGCAGGGGGTGTCGCCGACATACACCCAGTACCCAGGGAAGCCGAGCGGCGGCCGGGGGCCCACGTGCATTCCCAACGCCTCGACGTAGAAATCCCGGGTCGCATCGATATCGTCGGTCAGCACCAGATAGTGCTCTATCTTGTCGAGGGGCATAGGACTCTCCACGCGCTTCTCACGAAGATACCGCCGCGGCGGGCTGCGCTCCACACCCTTTGCTGCGTTGACCAAGCTAGGCAGTACGCCGCGAGCGTGCGCTCCGCGAGAAGGTTGGTGTAAGGTGTACGGCCGGATACGGCGCGCTTTTGCGTATCTGCTTTTGCGTGTCTGTATGTACACAAATAAAACCTAAACGAATGTTTCGGGAGGAGCCATGCCAGAGGAGACCCGCACGGAAGGCCGCGAGAGCTGCCCTCCCGGGGGATCGTCCACCGATTCCTCGATAAGCCGGCCCCCGCAGATCATGATCGTCGTGGCCGTTGCGGCGGCCATCGGCGGACTCGTCGGAGCACTGATCGGAACACGACTGGCGCGCTAAGGCGCCGGATCGCCCGCATGCGCCTCGACGAGGCCGATATCGCACGCATCGTCGCCAGAGCCTGTGAGCTCGGGCCGCGGGAGAGGGCTGCCTTTCTCAAGCTCGCCTGCACGGATAACCCCGAGGCGCTGCAGGCCATCCTGCGCGACCATAGCGCTCTGCTGGGCGAGCACGCCGAAGAGCTTGCGACCGAGTGGGCGGTCGACCGGTGCGGACAGGTCCTGTGGCCCTGGCGCCTGCTCCGCCGCATCGGCGGCGGCGGCATGAGCGATGTCTATCTCGCCGAGCGCTGCGACGAATACCAACAGCAGGTCGCCGTCAAGCTCCTGCGGCCCGGGCTCGTCTCGCGAGCCGATCACAATCGCCTCAAGGCCGAGCGTCAGATTCTCGCGCGACTCAATCATCGCAACATCGCACGGCTGCTCGACGGCGGCACCACTGACGACGGCATTCCCTATCTGGTGATGGAGTACGTCGATGGGCTTCCCATCGACGAGTACTGTGAGCGGCACCGTCTGTCCATCCGCGAGCGCCTCGCGCTGTTCCGCGGGATCTGCGCCGCGGTCCACTCGGCGCATCAGAATCTCGTCATCCATCGCGACCTGAAGCCTTCCAACATCCTGGTCACACGCGACAGGACGCTGAAGCTGCTCGACTTCGGTATCGCGAAACTCCTGGGCGTTCCTGATCTGTCGCACACGGTAGCCGTCACGCATGCGAGCGTACGGCTGTTCACGCCGGGAAACGCAAGTCCCGAGCAGGTGCGCGGCGAGCCCATTACGACAGCTACCGATGTTTATCTGCTCGGCCTGTTGTTGTATGAGCTGCTTTGCGGCTCCAAGCCGTTCCGCCTCAAAGAGCTGCGGCTGAGTGAGATCGAACGTGTCATCTGCAACGAGCTGCCCCTGCCGCCGAGCACCACGCTCACTCCCCACGCCGATGCAAAGGAGCTGGCGCGCCAGGAGTCAATTTCCCTCGCCCGGCAAACGACCCCAGGCAGACTGCGACGCGAGCTGGCCGGCGACCTCGATACGATCGTCATGATGGCGATCCGCAAGGAGCCGACCCGTCGCTACGCATCGGTGGACGAGCTCGCTGTCGACATCAAACGATACGACAGCGGAGCGCCTGTACTGGCGCGTCACGATACGTGGCGCTATCGCGCAGAAAAGTTCGTGCGCCGCCATGCAGTAGGTGTCGCAACAGGCAGTGCGCTCGCGCTGCTACTCGCCGCCTTCGCGGCCGTTACCACTGTGCAGATGCGAAGGCTGGCGCAGAGCCAGGCCATCGCGGAAGAAGAGCGGCAGCGCTCGGGCGAGATGGCGCAATTTCTGGTCGGCCTGTTCGATGATTCTGATCCGGGAAAAGCACGGGGAGAGAAGATGACGGCACGCGAGATCCTCGAGCGAGGCGCCGAGCGCATCGCCGGCCTGAAGAATCAGCCCGAAGAGCAGGCCACGCTCATGGAGACGATCGGCAGGACCTACCTGAGCCTCGGCTCCGCCGACAAGGCACGGCCGCAGCTCGAAGCCGCCCTGACAGCGCGGCGCAAGCTCTTCAAGGGCGATCACGCCGCCATCGCTTCGAGCCTCTCAGCGCTTGGACGACTGGAGCTGGCGGACGGCAACCTGGACCGCGCCAGCGGCTACTACGGCGAAGCGCTGGCGATGAATGAGCGGCTGTTCGGCCAGAATCGGCTCGAGGTCGCACAGTCTATGCAGGATCTCGGCGAGCTGCAGAAGATGAAGGGCGACTTGCCGTCCTCGGAGGTCACTCTGCGCCGCAGCCTCGTGTTGTTCACAACTCTCTCGGGCGCGCAGAGTCCCGCGGTGTCGTCCGTAATGAACGAGCTTGCGCAAGTGCTGGAACGCCGCGGTGACCTCGCAGGTGCTGAGAGTCTCTATCGCAAGGCTATCGCCATCGACAGCGCGACGCTCGGCACGGACCATCCTCAGGTCGCCCACAACCTGCACAACCTGGCGCTGGTGTTGCAGGAGCGCGGCGAGCTGGATGCCGCGCGCCCGCTCTTCGAGCAGTCGTTGTCGATGCTTCGCAAAGTGCTGGGTGAGACGCACCCGGACACGATCGAGGCGCTCGGTAGCTATGGCCGCTACCTGCAGGACCGCGGCGAGCTGTCAGAAGCGGAGCGCATCCTGCGACAGGCGCTCGCCCTCGACGTGCAGGTTCGCGGCAAGGACCACATTCAGGTCGGATATGACCATGTGAGCCTCGGCTACCTGCTCAATCGCCGCGGCAACTATGTAGACGCGGAAAAGGAGTTTCGCGAGGCACTGCGCATTTACGCGGCCTCACTGCCGGCCGAGCACGTTTATGTCGCCTCGGCGAAGACCGGACTCGGGGAGACTCTCGCGGGGCTCGGGCGCGCCGACGAAGCCTATCAGGAGGAGACCAGCGCACTGGCGATCTGGCGCAAGAACGTACCCGCGGACGACGGGCATATTGCGAATACCGAGGCGACGTTGGCACACGTGCTGGCGCTGCAGGGTCAGTTTGCGCAGGCCGAGCCCCTGCTGTCTGCGAGCTACGCGCGGATGCGCGCAACTTACGGGCCGGGCGACGCGCGTACTCAGCGGGCATCGGGGTGGCTGGTGGACCTGTACCGCAGTACGAACCGGCCGGAGCTCGGACAGAGGCTGCTCGCGGAGACAAAGTAAGGGGCGATCGGGCGGCGGTCATCGAGGCGCGGCGCGCGGGGCCCCGGCCTCAGCGGCTGAGGCTGTCGTGGAGCAGCCGTGCAGGCTCGCCCGCGGCGATTGCCGCCTGCAACCAACCGTTGATTGCGGCGACCAGGGCCGGATCCTTCGGCATCAGCACCGCCTTCTCGGCATGTGTGAGCGTGCCCGGTGTGGCGCGGCAAAGGTCGGAGTGCCGGTGGACCTGCAGCTCCGCCTCGGTATCGTCGGTGATCATGACGTCGGCCCGGCCAGCGCGGATCTCATCGAAAATGGTCCTGTTGTCCGCGTACACACGGATCTGCGCATGATGCAGGTGCTCGCGTACGTACTGCTCGTTGGTTCCGCCGGGATTGACGATGACCCGTACCTTCGGACTATCGACGTGCGCCAGGTCGGAGAAGCGCGTTGCCTGGGCGCAGCGTGCGAGGATGGTCTTGCCTCCGGAGGCGTACGGAATCGAAAACTCGCCCTGCGACTGCCTGTCCGGGGTGACTGAAATACCGCCCATCGCCACGTCGAAATCGTTCTCCGCCAGGTCGTGCAGAAGGGAACGCCAGCTGGTGTGAATGAACACCGGTTGCGCGTGCAAGTGCTCTGCAAGGCGCCGAGCGAGATCGATATCCACGCCCGAAAGTGCGCCGTCCGACTCGAGGCTGAATGGCGCATAGTCACCTGTGACCCCCACACGCAGAACCTGCGTTGCGCCGATTCTCTGCAGCGCCGGCGAGGGGATCTGTGTTACTTGCGCCAACGCAGCCAGCAACTCCTCGCGGCTCGCGGCGGTCCATCCCGAGGCACGTAAGTGTGTCTGCGCGAGCTGCGCATAATGGCCGACAAATCCCGGCTGGCGCAGAGCCGGAGCGGCCAGGTACAGGGCACGGAGCATCTCGGTGGTGATCGTGTCCAGCTGCGGCCGCAGCTCCTTGTTCAAATCGGGGATGGGCCCGGTGTAATCGAAACCTTTCGCCTGCCACTGCTGCGTGAGACTCTCTTCCCACTCGCGTGCCAGACGCACCTGAATCTCGAATACCCGCTCGACGGATTCGGCCGAGAGGCCGACCGGCTGTGCCAGTTCCCCGGAATGAGCGATCACGACGCGCTCGCGTTCGGGGGCAGCAATGGGCGAGTGAGTCTGCCATTTCGTGGCAGCGACGCCAGGCATCAGCGCGAGGCGCTGGTCGGCCACGTCGAGGATACGGCTCACGGCGGCTTCGTCAGTGAGAAAGTGCTCCTCGGCAACGCTCACGGGCGGCACTGCGACGAACAGCAACGCCGCCAACATCATCAGGGGACGGAGCATGTCGTACGGGCCGGTAATCAACCCGCCCCCGGGACGGGGCCGCTGTCCGCCAAAGGCACCTCCGGGAGCCAGCGGAGATCGTTGAATCCTCGCTGGAGGTAGCCCCCCTTCGAGAACGCCTCGCCTTCATAGCCAAAGAGCTTCGTCGCCATCGGGGTCGCGTACAGCACCTGCAACGTCTGAGTACGCACGTTCTGGAAGAACGGCGTCGCCTCCACGCGCTTCAGCGCCGCTACCCGGCTGTCCTCGGGAGCCGCCGCAAACCCGGCGCCGAGACCGGCGATGCCCTCTTTGAGCTCTCGGCGCAGTGCCTCATCCTTGGCTGCGGCCGAATCGATGGCATGCACCACCAGGGCATAGGCGGCATCCTCCAGCTTGTCGTGCGGAGCAATCGTTCGGGTCATCGACATCAGGGTCGACCCTTCGGCGCTCGTCAGCGCGGTCAGGTCGAGCGCCCACGCACGGGAGGGGGCCAGGAGCGCCCAGGGACTGCCCACGGCCAGTACGCCGGTCAACACGCCCGTCGACTGCAGAAATTGCCGGCGACCCGTCAGCGGGCGATCCGCCCCTGCACAGCTCTGCTCATCTCGATCTTTCACGCTCGTTCGCTTCACTTTGGAACCCCCGGCCTGAGATGCCCAATGTGCGCCACTTTGCGCGGGCTTGGCAATGGCGGCAGCCCTTCCGGCACGGCACCTGGCAGGCTAACCTCTGGAGGGTCGAAAGAGTGACGGCTTGAGGAGATTCCGGGGAAGCGGGACGGGAGCCATGGGGCAGTTGATCGATGGCGAATGGCGCGGCGAGGTGGTGGCCAAAGAGGGTGGCACCGGCGAGTTCGTGCGCGCGGCCAGTCGGTTCCGGGACCGGATTACCGCCGACGGGAGCTCCGGTTTCAAGGCGGAAGCGGGGCGGTATCACCTGTTCGTCGCGCGCGCCTGTCCCTGGTGCCACCGCACCATGCTCATGCGCATCCTAAAACGCCTCGAGAGCGTCATCTCGATCAGCTATGTGGAGCCGGCGATGCTCGAGCAGGGCTGGATGTTTTCGCGGCCCGACCCGCTCACCGGCGCGCGCTATGTCTACGAGCTGTACCAGCAGGCGGACCCGCTCTTCAGCGGCCGTGCCACGGTGCCGGTGCTGTGGGACAAGCAATCCAATGGCATCGTGAACAACGAGTCCTCCGACATCATCCGGATGCTCAACTCGGAGTTCGACGAGATAACCCATGAGCTCACGGACTACTACCCTGCCGCATTGGCGGCAGAGATCGACGAGGTGAATGCGCGGATCTATGACACGGTGAACAACGGTGTCTATCGCGCCGGATTCGCGACATCCCAGTCGGCCTATGACAGCGCTGTGCGCGAGCTCTTCGTCAGCCTGGACTGGATCGAGCAGCGCCTACAGACCCAACGATACCTGGTCGGCGAGCTGTTGACGGAAGCGGACTGGCGGCTGTTCCCCACCCTGGTGCGCTTCGACGCGGTGTACTACGGCCACTTCAAGTGCAACCTGCGCCACGTGTATGAGTATCCGGCGCTGTGGGGCTACACCCGCGATCTGTACCAGACGCCGGGAATCGCGCAGACGGTCGCAATAGAAGAATACAAGGCGCACTACTACGGCAGTCACCGCAAACTGAACCCGACGGGCATCGTTCCAGTGGGGCCTTTGCTCGACTTCACCACGCCGCATGGGCGCGCCAACACGCCGCCTCCCCTGCAGCCGCCGACTTATCTGGAAACGGCACAGGGGTCGACAGAAGATGACTGCCCGACCGGACCTATGCCGATTTTGAGAGATAGCCAGCACTGACGCTCGAAGCCGCAGGGCGGGCGGTCACGCGCAGGGGCGGCCGGCGCCCTCATCGCAACTGGGTGAACCCATCCCTGCTCCAGGTTTCGCTGCCGACCCCGTTGTGCACGAAGAAGAGGCCAGTCGGATCATATCGGGCCTTCACGGCCTGAAGCTGGCGATAGTTTCCGCCCCAATAGGCAGCCTGCCAGCGGGGATTGAAGTAGTTGCTCTCGGAGACATAGGAGCCAGCATCGGGCACCCATTTGCGCAGCTCCGCCGCCGCGGCGGCGATCCGGTCCGCGTCCTTGTGCGCAGCTACCTCGTCGATGACACGGCCCGGCATGCCCGGATAGGCCCGCGTTTCTCCATCGGCGATGATCACCAGTACGAAGGCATCTAGCACCTGCGGATTGATCGCCGTGTCGCGCGTGGCCGCAATCGCCTCGGGGGTACCTCCCGCAAGGCCTTTGTTGAAATGCAGCTGCAGCTTCTTGTGTCGGCTGGCGGCGAACAGCGCCTCGGTCAGCGCGGCCTGCCGCCCGGTGCGCAACAGCGTCGAGGGCAGCCACAACGAATCATAACCGTGGATGAAGACACCTAACTGCGACCAATCGCCTGCCCACCAGCCGTGATAGGCCGGTGTGCCCGGCCGCCAGTCCGGAAACATAGCGTGATTGCCGATTACGTCCCACCAATGCTGCGCGGGGGCGACGTACGTACCGAGGTCTTCGCGCACGTCGAAGTCCTGCGCCGCGGCGCGCACCCAGGCGAAGAAGGGCTCCCAGGCGGCTTTGGCCCCGGCCGCGTCAAGGCCCTGGCACAGCATGCTGATCTGCAATGTGTTCTCGGGCGCGAGGTACACCTGCTCGCCCCAGTGCGGATTGAACAGATGCCCCGCATAGTGCTCCACGAAGCGTGCGATCAGCTTGCGATAGACCGCATCCGAGCGTGCCTTGATCGTGCCGTAGGCGCCCCCGAAAAAGGTCGGCAGATCGAAGGTGCGTAGGGTCTGCTTCGTAACGACCCCCCAACTTCCGCCACCTCCGCCCTTCAAAGCCCAGAAAAGATCGGGGTCCTTACAAGCGTTGACCGTGCGCGCTCTCCCATCAGCGGTGACGATCTCCGCCTCCAGAAGGCTGGCGGCAGCCGTGCCGAAGCCCTTCGAGAAGCTACCGAAACCGCCACTCTGCACGAGCCCGGCCGTGCCCACGCTGAGGCAACCGCCGCCTTGCACATAGCGGCCGCCGACTGTCGTCACCGCGTGATAGAGGTCGGTCCACATCGTCCCCGCTCCCGCCGTTACCGCGGTCACGGGCGCAGCTTTGTCTTCGCAACCTTGTGGAACAAAGGCATCGTGCAACGTCACCTCGTTCATCGCGCGGGTCCAGACGAGGAGCGAATCCGCCGCGTTGGAGGTGCCCTGATAGCTGTGCCCGCCGCCCTTGACCACCAGCCGCAGGCGCTTCTCGCGCGCGAAATTCACGGCCGTGGCCACATCGGCGGCGTGGCGTGCCTTGACGACGTAGGCGCTCGGCGCCGACCGCCAGGCATCGAGCCAGCCCGACGCCATTGTCCCCGCCGGCTGATCACCCACATAGAAGGGATTGAGGATGCTCTTCTCGACGTCGACGCATGCCACCCCGTCCGG